>JANMDE010000026.1:0-3958 GCA_031376105.1 Variovorax sp.
CAATGGGCATGTTCTGGCGGTTTGGAACCAGGCCGATCCGACGGGCAGCTTGTACAGCATGTGGTCTGTGCGTTTTGATGCTGTGACCGGCTGGGGCAGCGCTCAGTTGATCGAAACAGATAACGTTTCCACGGTTTCTTCTCCTCGCATTGCCTCCGATGGCTATGGCAACAGCGTTGTGATCTGGATTCAGCGCGGATCAATGGGTGGTTACCAAGTCAAGAGCAATCGCTATACGGCGGGAGCAGGCTGGGGCAGCACGCAATCCTTGGAGACCAGCGACCAGTACACGGTGTATTCAGGGCTGGCAGTGGATCTGTCTGGCAATGCGATGGCGGTCTGGAGCCAAGAGGAAAACGATGAGGGTCCTAAAAGAATCTATGCCAATGCCTACGCCAGCACTTGCCCAGTTAAGCCCTGATTTGGGCGAAGGCGGCTCGGGGGCTTGATCGCCCAGAAGCGCATGTTGCGCGTCAGCTAAACTGATGCGCTCACCATGCCAAAAATCAAACTATTCCTCGCTGCCGCTGTGTTGGCGCTGTCGTCGCTAGCCAGTGCGCAAATCGCTCAAAAAGTCGTGGACATCCCCACACGAGCGGGCATCACGCAGCGCATGCTGGTGCTCACGCCGCCAGAGCCGAAGGCGGCTGTTGTGCTGCTGGCGGGGGGCCATGGCGGTTTACAAATGGCGCTGGATGGCAGCATGAAATGGGGCAATGGCAACTTTCTGGTGCGCTCGCGGCAGTTGTTTGCTGAGCAAGGCTTGATCGTGGCCGTCGCGGATGCACCTTCGGATAAGCAGTCTGCGCCGTTTTTGAGCGGATCAAGGCAGTCTGCGGAGCACACGCAAGACCTGAAAGCCGTGATCGCTTGGCTACGCGAGAGCGCGAAAGTGCCGGTTTGGTTGGTCGGGACGAGCCGGGGCACGCAGTCTGCGGCTTATGTGGCCACCGAGTTGGCAGGCAGCGAATTTGCGGGAAAGGCATCGCCGGATGGCATTGTGCTCACGTCCAGCATTCTTGCTGACAAACGCAGCCGCGCTGTGCCAGAGATGGCGCTGGGCAAACTTCGTATTCCGGTATTGGTGGTGCACCACGAGCAAGACGGCTGCGCATCTTGCCTGTTCGCCGACATACCTCTTTTGATGAGACTGCTCAAAGCCAACCCGCGCCACGAGCTGATCACCTTCAAAGGCGGCCAATCTACCGGTGACCCTTGCGAAGCTCAGGCCTATCACGGCTTCAATGGCTTGGAAGCCGAGGTGGCCAAGCGCGTGGCGCAATGGGTATTGGTGAAGTAATTTATAAGCAATTGAGGTGGTTCGCCCTTATAGAATGTGCGCAATTCGCTATTGAATTGATAGTAGCTCTCGCGCATATTCGATGCCGGCTAACAGCCAAAAACGCTTTAAAAACCAAGGCTTCAAAGCGCTATCGCGATGGCACTGGGCTCGCCCCAGCGGGCCCTTTGCCCAAAGCCGCTTCCCGGCCGCCAAATCGGGCGACCAGTGCGTCTTGATCGGCCTTGGCGCGTTGGTCTGTGGCCACGGGGTCTAGCATTTGATTGAGAAGCGCTTGCATGTGTTCGCGGATCGGCTGGTAACCATCATGCTCAGCGAGGTTCACGGTTTGGCCTGGATCGGCCGCCATATCAAACAATTCTGGCTCGTAGCCTACGTAGTGGTGATATGCCCATTGGCCTTGTCGCACCAAATAGGCTGCGCTGGGCGAGCCTACTGCATGGTACTCGCTGAATCCAATCCGTTGCGGGGCATCCTTCTCATTGGCGATCGTCACAAGCGAGCGGCCCGGGAGCGTGGGGTCTGCAGGCAGGTTTGCGTTGTCCAGGACGGTCTGGGCAATGTCGATCAGGTTGGTTTGGGTGTTGCAAATTTTGCCCTCAGGAATGCCTGGGCCAGCCAAGATCAAGGGAATGTTGGTGGCTTCGCGGTAGAGCGTGGATTTATTCCACATCCCTCGCACACCTTGGTTGTCGCCATGGTCGCTACTCAGGATCACCCGCGTGGATGCTTGCAAGCCGGTTTGCCCAAGCGCTCGAAGCACTTTGCCGATTTGCTCGTCAATGAAGCATGTCAACGCGTAATAGCAAGCCAAAGCTAAACGACGGCGCTCCGGCGTGCCTAGTTCATCATCTGCATTTGAAAAATCCGCATGCCGCTGCACCCAGGGATGACGGATGTAACCCTCTTGCGGATGCAGCCGAGGGCCTGGAATAGCATCCAAGTTGATGAGATCTAGGTAGCGCTGTGGCACGACGAGCGGGAAATGGGGCGCCACAAAACCCACAAACAGCGTCCACGGGGCAGCATCCTTTTCGGCTGCTCGCTCATGCAACCATTGCGCTGCATGATCTGCCGATTGGGTGTCATATCGGTTGTAGCTTGACTCTCCAGCGCCGAGCTCGGTAAATAACCGCGACGGGCGCGGCGTGGTGGGTAAGGGGTTGCGCACCGACCCCCAGACCTGACCGATACCGTCGGCCAAATGCAAGGGGTCATGCTGCTCGGAAAAGCCGGTGGATGCAGTGGCGTTTGCATAGTGAAGCTTGCCGATGGATTCCACTCGGTGTCCGGCTTTTTGCAACGCATGCCCCCAAGACGGCACGCGGCCATCGTAGCCCATGGCGTTGTCCCAATAACCAATGTTGTGCACCCATTGCCCGGTCGCCAATGCAGCGCGGGCAGGTACGCAGATGGGCGAGGGCGTCAGGGCTTGGGTGAAGCGCGTGCCGCGTGCGGCCAGCGCATCCATGTGGGGCGTTTTGACGAACGGGTGACCGGCGCAGCTGAGCGCCTGCGCGTCTTGCTCGTCCGTGAGCAAAATGAGAGTGTTGAGGCGTTGCTGCGTCATGGTTCAAAGACCATCGCAGTAACCATAGAGTAGGTATCGAACAAGCGCATGCTTTTGTTGCTTACGCGAGTGCTAAAAGTGAGGCAACAAATCGCTGTGGATCGATCAACATGACGTTGTGATGCCCCTCGACCTCGGCGTACTTGAAGCGGCTGTCCTTTCGGATTTCAGCGGCAATTGTTTTGAATAGCGGATAGGGGTTGAGGCTACATTTCAAGTAACTGCGTCGCACTGCCTCGACCATCGGGTCGCCTTGCACAGTTTCGGTGAAACTCAAGGCAGCCTGCGGCGTTAACCTAGGTCGCGCAAAGGCCACCAGTGCTGGATCGGTCAGCCCCCAAAGCGTGCCCCAGACTGTCTCCGGTCTTACCGCTTCCGTCGCACTTTGCGCGGCCAGCTTTTCATAAGCTGCTTTGACTGGCGGTGGTACGAAACTCGCGAGTGACTGCCCTTGCATTGGCACCAAAGCGTCAAGATAAATGGCGTGGGCAACGCGGCCAGTGCGTGCGGCTAGCACGCCTGAAACGACACATCCAGCGTAGGAATGGCCGACCAAGACGACATCGCGCAAGTCTTCCATCATGAGGTGAGAAACGATATCTTGCACATGGACAGCAAGACCACTCGTGCCAGCGGCCACGTGGCTGCGCTCACCAAGCCCTGACAACGTGGGCGTAGAGACGCTGTGACCCGCTTGGCGCATGAGTGGTGCAGCCTTTGACCATGCCCATGCTCCATGCCATGCCCCATGCACAAGTACATAGGTTCTTGGTTTGCTGCCGCTACCTTGGGCCATGGATGAGCAGCCTTGCAGAGCCAACGAAGCGCTAGCGACACTTAGCAGGGCAGTACGACGTCCTAATTTCATGATGAGTCTCCTATTGAAAAGTTAAGCGGGGCCGACCGGCTCCGGGGATGGGGTTCGGATGTCATTGGGGCGGCTCATCAGCCGCTGCATTAACTCCTCACGCAAGCCGCGATGGTTGGGATCGTCAAACCGATTGATGCATTCGTACGGATCGTCGATCAAGTCATACATCTCGCCCGCGCCGCTGCCAAGCTCAACGGTGAGCTTGGCGCTTTGGGTG
>JANMDE010000046.1:0-9762 GCA_031376105.1 Variovorax sp.
CAAAGACATCTCGCCTTGCACCGGTCTGCCCAACACCCAAGGCAGCGCTTTGCTGAAAGCTTTCATCCCCAAAGAAGACGGCCTGATGGTGCAACGCATGAAAGCGGCAGGCGCGATTGTCATCGGCAAGACGAACACGCCTGAGTTTGGCCTGGGCTCACACACTTTCAATGAAGTGTTTGGGGCAACACGCAATGCCTATGACTCCAGCAAAACAGCCGGCGGCTCCAGCGGCGGTGCGGCCGTGGCCTTGGCGACAAACATGCTCAGCGTGGCCGATGGGTCTGACTTCATGGGCAGCCTGCGCAACCCTGCCGCTTGGAACAATGTGTTTGGCATGCGCCCCAGCCAAGGCCGGGTGCCCATGTGGCCCGCCACGGATGTGTGGATTTCGCAATTGAGCACCGAGGGGCCGATGGCGCGGGATGTAGAAAGCTTGAGCGCGCTCTTGCAAACGCAATCAGGCTACACACCAAACGTTCCTATTTCAATAGCGAACAATGTAGATTTTATAAGGGCAAATCATCAGTTTTCTTTAAAAAATCAACGCATCGGCTGGCTGGGTGATCTGCAAGGCCATTTGGCCACTGAGCCCGGTGTGTTGGCGCAATGTGAGCATGGCTTGCAACGCATGCATGAAGCAGGCGCTGTGATCGAAGCCTGCGCACTCAACATGCCGCCGGGCCAAGTGTGGCAAGCCTGGCTGGTGTGGCGCAAGGCTTTGGTAAGCTCGCGCATTGCCCCGCATCTGATCAAAGCCAGCAACCGCGAGAAAATCAAACCCGAAGCCTTGTGGGAATACGACAGCGCCCAAGATTTGAAAGGCACGGAGCTGATGCGCGCCAGCGCCACGCGCACCTCTTTTTACCAAGGCATGCTGAAATTATTTGAAACGTATGATTTCCTGGCGCTTCCTGCAGTGCAGCTTTGGCCTTTTCCGGTTGAACAGCGCTGGCCAAAAGAGATCGTCACCGCCAACGGCTCCCGCGCCATGGACACCTACCACCGCTGGATGGAATGCACGATATACGCCACCTTTGCCAGCCTACCTGCGATCAGTTTGCCCTGTGGTTTCAGTGAAATCGGGCTGCCCATGGGCGTGCAGATCATCGGCAAGCCGCAAGGCGATGCCGAGCTGCTCGCGCTAGCCGCTGCGTATGAAAAAACAGCGCAAGATGTAATTCAGCGCAGACCCACGTTGCCCTGATCTGAGCCGTCAAATCACACCAAACCAGATCGCCCGCTCCACCGCCGCGAGCTTGTTATCCACCCCCAGCTTGCGCATCGCATTCGATAAGTAGTAATTGACCGTGCGCTCACTGCAATGGAGTTGCTGGCCACTCTCAGCCGCTGTCAAGCCGTCAAACGCCAAGGCCAGACATTCTTTTTCTCGCGCACTCAAGGGGCAAATCACATCCGCCATACCGCGTTTGATCCGTGGCCAAATACTCAGAATCGACCACACAAGCGCCGTGGCCTCGCTTTTATCGTGTAGCGCACGCGGTGTCATCAAATAACATTCAAACGCTTTTCCGCGCGGCAACATAAACGCCACACGCACCATAGATTGCAGCCCGTGCGACAGCGCCAACACGCGCCAGCGGCTCATGTCCGCATAGCTTCCACGCGAAATATCTTGCCAAAGCGCCAGAGGAGAATCCGATTCCACCCAATCACGGCCAAATTCCTGACTGTCTGCTAAGGCTTGGGCCATGGCCCTGAGGCGCGGCGGATGAACCGCTGACACCGTGCGTTGCCATGAAGCCGCCGCCACATCCGGACCAAGCACCACAATCGCCTCCACCGCCTCAGATTGCAGCGCAGCCATCCAATCGGCAAGCAAGCCGTCAAACATGACACTGTCAAAATTGGCAGGCTGAGACATACCCTGAGTATGCCTTTCATTCAAAAGAAGCTCACAATCGACACCATCTTCGTCACTAACATTGTGTTGTTTCTCACGTTTGTAAAACAAAAGTATTCATTGAAAACTTAATCTGATCATGGCGCACTTTTGGAAGTCACTCAAAGAATCGGTCGTGTTGCCTGAGATGGAAATCATCTTGCATCCAACACGCAGGCGGCTGCAATGGTTAGGAGCGTTCACAATACTCGGGCACTTGATATTTTGGTGGCTTTGGACCGTCTTGCTACCGCAACCCTTTGAAGACTGGCGAGTTCGTGCCTTGATGGCTGCGACAGGCTTGGTTTTGATTTTTCTTCCACCGGGTCATCGCGGGCACTCTTTGGGTGTGAAAGCGTATTTTTCTTGCGTATGTTGGCTTCAGTTGCCCTTTTTCTTCATCTGGATGTATTGGATGAACAGTGCCTCTGCCATGTGGATGGCGACCGTGGCAACGATGATTGTGGTGTACTACCAACTGACCGATTGGCGCGCTGCAACTCTGGGCTTGGGCATGGGTATCTTGACCGCCACGGCGCTGGCTTCTTACAACATCGGACCCTTAGCATCTTTGCCAGCTGAACATTCCGTCGTCTTTCTGTTTGCTTGGATCAGCGCAGTCACGCTGGCTTTGTCGAGCGCCAACCTGCGCCGAGAGCGCCTAAGGCACGCATTGACGGTGATTGGCATCATGGCGCACGAACTGCGCACCCCTCTTGCAACTCTGGCGCTGATTGCGCAAGCCGTGCGCAGCGAGGCTACCGCGGTCAACACTGAAAATGGCCAGCGCCTTGACGATTTAGCAACACGGATGGACGCGCTGACACGCGCCATCAACCATCACATCGATCTGCAAATGACGAATGCGCGCTATACCTACCAGCCACGCGCTGCGCAGTTGATTTCAGCGCAAGAATTGGTACAAAAAGTGCTTGAAGACTACCCTTTTGGATCAGGCCGTGAACGCCAGTGTGTGCAGGTCATCTTGCATTCGGATTTTTGGTTTCACGGATCTCCTCGGCAATTCACGCAAGTGCTCAACAACCTTATCAAAAACGCCATGTATTCGCTTAAATCCGCACAATCGCGCTATGGCAAAGGCGACTTGCGCATTGAGCTAGGTATGCGTAATCAGCGCGGACGAATCCAGATCTCTGACCGCGGAATCGGCATCAATGCCAGCCAGCTCAAAATGATCTTCGAGCCGTTTTTCTCTACTGCCAACGAAACCGGCCACGGTTTGGGCTTGGCGTTTTGTAAGCAAGTCATCGAGGCCGCACAAGGCACAATCATGGTTAATTCCGAGGCGGCCATGGGCGCGACTTTCACGCTACAGCTGCCTTGCCAATTGGCTCCTTCCGAAAAACAATTGCCAGACCATGAAGTTTCCCCTTTATCACCGGCCTAGTGCCTTGGTCTTTCTAGACGACGAGACTCCGTATCTTGAGATGCTGGCGATGGTACTGCCGCGCGAGTGGTGCGTCCGCTTCCATACACGGATGGATGATTTTTTGTCACAGACCCGCGCGCAAGCCTTGCTTTGGGAAGATGATGTCGCGCAACACAAGGACATCATTAACCGCTGGTATCAAGGCAAACCATTGCCTGCGCAGATCTTGGATTATTGGCGCTCTCAGGGGCATCGGTATGGCCTGCCTGGAATCGCTGTGGTGGATTACGCCATGCCTGCTGCCACCGGCTTGGACGTGCTGCAAGCTTGTGCAGCCTGGCCAACGCACCGTGTATTGCTAACCGGCAAAGCAGACGAGCACATTGCTGTTGCGGCATTCAATGACGGTCTGATCGATCGCTTTGTGACCAAGCAGCAGCCCGACCTTGTGCAGCATCTGATCACCAGCCTAAGACAACTCTACAACGCCCCCTTGGACTTCCATGAAGGCATTTGGCGCAGTGTGCTGCGGCGCGGTCAACAGCAAGCCCTCCAAGATCGCGCCGTACAGCAGGCTCTGATCGAGTGGCTCAAAACGCACCAGTGCGTGGAGTATGTTGTGCTGCCCGAGCCGTTTGGTTTGCTCGCTCTGGATGTGAATGGCCACGCGCACTGGATGCAGTTTGAAATGCACAAAGACTTGGCCGCAGCGGTTGATCTCGCAAGTGCGGCTGGGCATAGCGCCGACCTCATCCAAGCTATTTCCCAAGGCCAAGCATTGAGCGATGCGGAATGGCTTCAAGCGCTGGGGTCTGAAAGCTTGCCGCAAACCGCGCCCGCTATGGCTTTGGGAACAGGCGGGCATTTGATCGCCGCGCATTTTCCTCAGTCTGCGATGGGCGTGATGGGCATAAGCCATCGTGCCTTTCTGGCCAGCATGGCCAAACGTAGTGTTGACGAAGCCGAATAGGCACAGCAGGTATTTTTTGCTCTTTCCGCGGCGATCAGGCAGTGGCAAGCTCCTGTCGACCGGCTGTTTGAGCCGACATAGCTGCGCGTTTGGCCAAAGGCCATTGCCAAGGCTGCGCCAGTGTAGCGACCTCCTCACAGGCGCACAGCACATGGTCGAGCTCGGGCTCGGTCAAGGCGCTGCTCACGGTCAGCCGGACCATTGTGCGATTTTTACTGGTGGCGGGCGCGCAAAACACGGCACCAAACACATCGCGCTCTTCTAACAAGTCGCGCAGAATCATGGTGGCTGGCTCCGTGCCGGACTCCAGCGCAATGATCTGCTCCGTGCCTTGATGCACGGGATATCCCTGCGCCATCAAGCCTTCACGCAAGCGTTGTGAAAAGCGGTGCAGCCGGCGCCGCTGCATATCACTTGCTTTAATCACTTCCAAGGTAGCTGCTAGGGCAGCGATTTCATGCGGCAATAAACAAGAGCTGAACATATTTGGATAGCTAAAACTGAGCACGTAGTTACGCATCGCCGCTGGCACGCTGAAATAGCCTGCCCGCCCCGCAAACGCCTTGGCCAAGCTGGCTGTGATGAAATGAACCTCCTGAGTGAGTCCGAGCTCTGCACACAAGCCCGCGCCACCCGGTCCGTGCGTACCTAACGAATGGGATTCATCCACCAAAATCATGCTGCCCGCTTTGCGCGTCACGTCCACCATATCGGCCAGTGGGCAAAGCGCGCCGGTGGTGCTGTAAACAGAATCGACAATCACAATACCGGGGCCATGCCGTGCCATCAAACGCGAAAGATGCGCTGGATCGTTATGGCGAAATGGCTGGGCGGGCGCTTTGGCGGCACGTGCGCCTTCCCAAAGGGACATATGCGCCAGCGTGTCGATATACACCGGCGTGGATTCATCGGCAATCGCCTGCAACAAACCCAGATTCGCCGTGTAACCCGATTGGCATATTAATCCGTCTTCCTTGCCCATCCATTTCGCCAGACCTCGCTCTAAATCACGTACAGGATGGTCACCATGCAAGAAGACGCTGGATTGAATCGCAAACTCCGCATCGTGTCGCATGGCCGTGATTTGAGCTTGCATGATGTCTGGATGCCCTGTTAAGCCAAGGTAGTCGTTTCCATTTAGGCGAACGGCATTGGGGCCAGGTGTGAGGCCATGAAGCAGAGATCGGCCGCTCCACTGCTCGTTCCAGCGCTGTGCGAAATCGCGTTCAATACGGCGGTGCAAATGCGCAGAGATATCGGGGTCACGGGGGAAAACTTCAGAAGTAAGAGACCAGTTCATAGGAAAACCTCGAAAATGAAAGTAAAGAGATCTCAATTTCATCGAAAGTCATCGTTTTTGGGTTGTGAGCCCCGGTAAATCTGACAGTGATTTCTTACTTATTAAGGCAAATTTGCACGATTTCACTGTGAATTCAGACATATTCAGCCTCTCAGGCACATCGCTTTGCAAAGCAGGGATAATTCGGGGTGAGGAATAAACATGAGCATTACCTTTAAAGACCAAGCCGGTACTGACGGCATGCGCCTCGCTGGCCGACTCGCCTCCGAAGTTCTGGATTACCTCAGCCCGCACGTCAGACCCGGTATCACAACATTGGCGCTTGACAAGCTCGCGCTTGATTTCATCATCAACGTACAGGGCTGCAAATCAGCCACTGTGGGCTATGCACCGCCGGGCTATCCGCCTTTTCCGGGTGCGATCTGCACTTCCGTGAATCATGTCGTTTGCCACGGCATGCCCAGCGAGAAGGCTTTGAAAAAAGGCGACATCATCAACATCGACGTGACCGTCATCAAAGACGGTTGGCATGGCGATACGAGTCGGATGTTTCTTGTAGGCGAGGCCTCGCCTTTTGCTCAACGCCTGTGCGCCGTCACGTATGAATGTATGTGGAAGGTCATCGCGCAGGTCAAGCCCGGCAACAAACTCGGCGATGTAGGCGCTGCGATTCAGCGCTTTGCAGAAAGCCAAGGCTATAGCGTCGTACGCGAATTTTGCGGCCATGGCATCGGCCAAAAATTTCATGAAGAACCGCAAGTGCTGCACTACGGCAAGGCCGGGACAGGCGAGGCCATCGTGCCCGGTATGTGCTTCACTGTGGAGCCGATGATCAATATGGGCCGCAAAGATATTCGCGAGCTGGGCGATGGCTGGACCATTGTGACCAAAGACCATTCGCTTTCTGCTCAATGGGAGCACACCGTGCTTGTCACCGAAACAGGCTACGAGCTGATGACCGTCTCGGCTGGCTCTCCGCCACCCCCTGCTTGGCTTAAAGCCTGAGCTTCGATTGCTACTATTTTGTGAGCTTGCCGCGCCATGGATATGACGGTTAAGGGCTCGTTTCGCTCGAGAAAGCAACTCGTTCTCGATGATATTGTGGCTTCGGGTGCATCCACGCGAAGCGTCAAGCGGCAGTTGCGCGATCTGAGTCATGTTGCAGACGATGTGCTGCGGCAATTGTGGCAGCAGGCGCATTTTTCTTCATCGTTGAGCTTGCTTGCCGTGGGCGGCTACGGGCGTGGTGAGCTGTTTCCGCATTCCGATATTGACGTACTGATTTTGTTGCCTGAGGGCATGAATGCCGAGGCTGACGAAGCGTTCAAAAACAGCGCGAGTAACTTCATCACCAGTTGCTGGGATGCGGGACTGGAGATTGGCTCGAGCGTTCGCACCTTGAGCGAAGCTTTAAGCGATGCGCACATTGATGTGACAATTCAAACGAGTTTGCTCGAATCACGCTTGCTCGCTGGTGCCGCCAAACTGCACAGCCAATTTGCCAAAGCTTACCGGCAGGCACTCAACCCACAAGCCTTTTTTACTGCCAAAACACTGGAGGCTCAGCAGCGCCACACCAAATTTGAAGATACGCCTTATTCACTCGAACCCAACTGCAAAGAATCACCTGGCGGCCTACGTGATTTGCAATTGATTCTCTGGCTCGCCAAGGCCTCGGGCCTCGGGCGCAGCTGGGACGAGCTAGGGCGCAAGGGTTTAGCCACTTTGCGCGAAGTGCGTGAGCTCAAGCGCAACGAAGCGTTGCTCTCGCACGTGCGCGCGCGTCTGCATATTGCAGCCAACCGCCGCGAAGATCGTTTGGTGTTTGATTTGCAGCATGCCGTGGCGCAAAGTTTGGGCTATATGGCCACGGGGGAGCATCATTCTCAGCGCAAAGCCAGCGAAAAGCTCATGAAGAGCTATTACTGGGCGGCCAAAGCCGTAACACAGTTGTCGCAAATTTTGCTGCTCAATATTCAAGAGCGTCTGTTCCCGCAGACGCAAAGCATGCGTCCGATCAACGATCGCTTTGCCGATAAGGCTGGAATGATTGAGGTATTGCACGACGATGTGTATTTGAAGAATCCACATGCAATTCTGGAAACCTTCCATCTTTACCAAACCACTCTGGGAGTGCAAGGCCTTTCCGCGCGCACGTTGCGCGCCCTCTACAACGCGCGTGGCATCATGAATGCTGAATTCAGGCGCGATCCAGTTAACCGAATCATGTTTTTGCGCATTTTGCAATCACCGCAAGGAATCACGCATGCGATGCGTCTGATGAACCAAACGTCGGTACTAGGACGCTATCTGTGGGTGTTCCGCAAGATCGTTGGACAAATGCAGCATGATCTGTTTCACGTCTATACCGTGGATCAACATATCCTCATGGTACTGCGCAATGTGCGGCGCTTTTTCATGGCCGAACATACGCATGAATACCCATTTTGCAGCCAGTTGGCTGCGGGTTGGGACAAGCCTTGGATTCTGTATATCGCCGCGATATTTCATGACATCGCCAAGGGTCGAGGCGGTGACCATTCTGATCTGGGCGCATTGGAAGTACGTAGTTTTTGTCGTCAGCATGGCATCGATAAGAAGGACGCACAACTGATTGAATTTTTAGTGCATCACCACCTCATCATGAGCTCGGTGGCGCAAAAGCAAGATCTGAGCGACCCGGATGTGATTGCTGTCTTCGCAAAGCGCGTTTGTAATGAGCGCAATCTGACAGCGCTGTATTTGCTTACTGTTGCCGATATTCGCGGCACATCGCCCAAGGTGTGGAATGCATGGAAAGGAAAGCTGCTTGAGGATTTGTATCGCCTCAGCTTGCGCAGCTTGGGCGGCAGGGCGCCCGATGCCAGCGCCGAGGTGCAGGCGCGCAAAACCGAAGCATTGCAAAAGCTTGCTCTCTACACCCTGCCCCATGAAGCCGAAAAAGCGCTGTGGAGCACGCTGGAGGTGAGCTATTTTCTACGTCACGATGCCAACGACATTGCTTGGCATGCACGCCAACTTTCGCGCCATGTTGATATGTTGGGCGCTTCTAAAAGTGGAGCAAACAATTCATATTCTATAAGGGTAGAAGACCAAAATGCATCAAAACTCCCAACCATTGTGCGTTCCCGACTCTCCCCAGTGGGTGAGGGCATCCAAGTACTTGTGTACACCCCGGATCAAAGTGATTTGTTCGCACGCATCTGCGGTTTTTTTGACAGCGAAGGCTTTTCTATTTTGGATGCACGCATCCACACCACACAAAACGGCTACGCACTCGACACATTCCAAGTGGTGAGCGATGCCTTGCAAGAGCATCACCGCGAGCTGATGCAGATGATAGAAATCGAATTGCCGCGCACACTGGCTGCGCAAGCCGAGCTGCCGACGCCCGCCAAATCGCGTGTTTCACGCCGTGTGAAGAGCTTCCCGATTGCTGCCCGCGTGAGTCTTGCGCCCGACGAGAAGGCGCAGCGTTGGCTATTGTCTGTGAGCTGCTCAGATCGCAGCGGGTTGCTCTATCGTATTGCGCGCGTTTTGGCCAAGCACCGTATCAATTTGCAGCTCGCCAAAGTCATGACACTCGGTGAGCGCGTAGAAGACAACTTCTTAATCGACGGAGCGGAGCTGCAACACAACAAAAAGCAAATTGAAATTGAGACGGAGTTGCTTGAGGCTTTGAATAGTTGATTTTTACTCTTTAAATTTAAAATCGGTTGCTTGCCCTTATAAAATAATACTAGTTTGCTATTAAATATATAGCTAGCGAGACCACAGCGGCTGCTCCGATCACGGATCTTCGACGACCAGCAAAGGGTGAGTGCAAAAAAAGCGGCTTGGGTTGCCCCAAGCCGCTTTAGCTAGAGAGAGAAGTAGCTCACGCTGCTTCGCTCGCGTGCTCCGAGCCGCCAGTGGCCTCAGCCAACTCAACGGCCTCAGCATCTGCAATGGCGCGGCGCTCGGCATCGTCCATCGCTTCGCGGGCTTTGCGAGCCTTGTGATAAGCCATGCCGGTGCCAGCTGGCACCAAGCGGCCCACGATCACGTTTTCCTTCAGTCCACGTAGCTCGTCGCGCTTGCCCATGATGGCAGCTTCTGTGAGCACGCGAGTGGTTTCCTGGAAGGAAGCCGCCGAGATGAAGGAGTCGGTAGACAGCGAAGCTTTGGTGATACCCAGCAGCAAGTTGGTGAACGTGGCC
>JANMDE010000073.1:0-4031 GCA_031376105.1 Variovorax sp.
CAGAGAGTCCCGCAGCCGTCACCAATTCGCGCAGCAAGCCTGCTGGCTCTTCGGCCACTTGGATCATTTCCATTTGGTAGTCGCCGACGAAACCGTCATTGACAGTGCCGCGCATCATGTCCATAAAAGCGTCATAGCAGCCATTGACATTGAGAATGCCGATGGGTTTGTCGTGGTAGCCCAGTTGCTTCCATGTCCAGGTTTCAAAGAGCTCTTCAAAAGTGCCGATGCCGCCAGGCAGGGCGAGAAACACGTCGGCGTGTTCGGCCATCATGGCTTTGCGCTCGTGCATGGTTTCGACGACATGCAACTCGGTGCAATCGCGTTTGGCCCATTCTTTTTCTACCAAGGCTTTGGGGATGATGCCTTTGACCGTGCCGCCTGCGTCCAACGTGGCTTGCGCTACGATGCCCATCAGGCCGTTGTTGCCACCGCCATAGACGAGTTGGCCGCCATGTTGGCCAATCCAACGGCCGACTTCGCCTGCCGCATAGGCAAAAGCGGGTTGGTTGCCGTCGCGTGAGCCGCAATAGACGCAAATGGAGAAGTTGGGTTTGCTCATGGAATCAGAAGAAACGAGCATACAGTGCGGCCAGCCACACGCCACCGCACAACAGAAGCGAGAGCAACACCGCGGCAGAACCTAGGTCTTTGGCGGTTTTGGACAGTTCATGCCACTCAGGGCCGATGCGATCAATTGAGCGCTCAATACCCGTGTTGAGCAACTCTGTGATCATCACGATGACGACCGTGGCGATCAGGAACGAGGTTTCCAGCCAGTTGCGGCCGAGCCAGAAAGAGGCCGGAATCAGCAAGCAAGCGAGCATCACTTCTTGGCGAAACGCAGGTTCTTTCAACCCCACCTGCAAGCCGGCCAGTGAGTAGCCGGTTGCATGAAAGATGCGCGCTAAGCCAGAGCGGGATTTTTGAGCGGTGGGGGATTCTTGGGGCGTGGGCATGTGAAGTCTTGAAAGCAGATCATGCAGGAATGGTTTTGCTCATCGGCTTGTGCGAGATCAAGCGCGTGCCTGCCAGCGCATCATGTACAAATTGGCGCTGCGAATGAAAGCGTGTGAGCAGGGCATATACCGAAACCCAACCGACCACGATCACACCCATTTCTCCCCCAGAGAGCTTAAAGGGCGCAATAGCAGCCAGTGGTGGTACGAACCAAAGCCAAGAGAGTACGTAGCGAGCCATCGCACGCTTTTGAGAAATGGCTTGCCCGTCGAGGCCGACAACGCGCAAATGCCAAGTTTTCATGGCCAGCGTCTGGCCTTTGTGCCAAAACCAAACGAAATAAATTCCGAAAATTATGAAGAGGAAGATTTGCAATCCCAGCCGGTTGTCCATCGCGTTACGCGATTGCGAGAGCGTGCTAAACAAATAGGCGGAGATCCAAACCACGCCAAACATCAAGACACCTTCATACATCCAGCAAGCCAAACGGCGGCTCAAGCCCGGGGCGGTCAAAGCGTCGCTGGGTTGCGTTGGCAAAGATTCAGAAGTGGGTAAGGAGGGCAGGCTCATTGTATTTAACAGGTTGAGCACTGATTGTAAACGCTATTAAAAAAGGAGCAAACTATATAGCCTCTGTAAGGGCTCGTTGCCTAAAATCCTTTAAGCTAGGGCTTCTCGGCAGTCTCTGGAGCCGCATTACCCGGCAGGATATGACCATGCTCGGTCACGTGGGATGCCACGGTGATTTTTTTGCCTGGTGAAGGCGATAGGGGAGATGCTTTGGCTTTTGCCAACACTTTGGCGGTCCCAAACTCAGGTGTGGGCTCTTTCTTGAGCACCGGCTGCGGCTTGGCCGCAGGCGCAGCGCCTGCCAAGGAGGCTTTGGGTGCGCTCTCCGCCAGCTTGCGCTTTTCTTCGGCGCTGAGTTGTTGGTAGGCTTGCCATTGAACTTTGCGCTGTTCGGACGTGAGACCGTCGGTCAGTTCGCGGTTTTGGGCGAAATTGATGCGAGCATCAGCGCGTTGCTGGGGGCTGAGCGCTGTCCATTCCGTCATGCGGGTGTGCATCTTGGCTTGCTGGGCAGCGGGGAGCTTGTCGAAGTCTTTGGCCACGCTCAGCCACTTGCGTTTTTGCCCCAAGCCCATGGCATCCCAATTGGCACCCAAAGGACGCAGCGCAGTTTGCTCGGAGGCGCTCAATTCTTTCCACAAAGGCTGGTTAGCGCCGACAGTCTTGGCCGACGCAGGTGCGTTTGTGCCAACCGTGGACACGGGCGGTTTGGCAGGGCCTGCCACCGTTTGCGCAAGTGCGAAGCTGCCCGCGCCCAAGCCAATCAGGCCAAGGCTGGTCAAGCAAATGAGCAGCGAGCGGCGCATGCAGTGTCCGCCTTATTGGCCAGCAGAAGGTGGGCCGAACTTGAGATATTGCGCAAAGCCGGGATCGGTGTGCGCAGAGGGAGGCAAATCGTCAGTGAGGAGCTGAGTATCGACTTCGGCCAACTCATTGGCGCGCTCATCACTCACATTGATATTAATGGCCACCAAGCCAACAGCCAAAGCGATCAGAGGCAACACGCCCAACATGCGGTTGAGCCAATTAAATCCATCGCCACCGCCCAGCACAGCAGCTGAGCCAGAAGCAAAAATGCTCGGGGCTGCTTGGGTTTGCAAGGCGGAGACGGATTTGCGTTGAGCCAGAGCTTGCTGGCGAGCGACGCGCAGGCGCTCGGAAATGTCGTGAGCGAGCGGTTGATCATCCAAGAAGGCCGTGACCTTCAGGCCAAAACGATCCATCTGGGCTTCGCGCTGGAGGAGGGTTGCGTTGGTCATGATCTTCGCCTGGTTCTCAATATCTATCGATATATCTGTCGTTTTGTAACTATTTTTAACTAGGATTCAAAAAATTAAATCTAAAGTCTTATTCCCTTGGCACTTAGCGTTTTGCTCAGTGCCTGAACTGCACGAGAACAGTGCGTTTTCACGCTGCCCTCGGAGCAACCCATGGCTGCGGCTGTTTCTGCCACATCCATCTCCTCCCAGTAACGCATCAAGAAGGCTTCCCGTTGACGTGCTGGCAGCAACTGCACCGCATCGTCGATTTCTTGGAGAGTTTGGCTGCGAGAGACTTGTTTCTCTGCACTTTCTGTGCCATCAGAGGTGTCCAGCGCCTCTAAAGTTTCCAACAAATCAAATTCACCGTCTTCACCGAGCTTTTCAAAGTCGCTCATGTTGGAAAACAAGGCCTTGTGGGTCTTTCTGCGGCGAAACCAATCGAGCGTGGTGTTTTGCAGAATGCGCTGAAAAAGCATCGGCAGTTCGGCAGCAGGCTTCTCTGAATAATGCACAGTGAGCTTGATCATGCTGTCTTGGACAATATCCAAAGCCGCGTCTTCATCTCGGACATGGTAGACCGAGCGCTTGAAGGCGCGTTTTTCCACAGATTTGAGGAAATCGGAGAGTTCTTGCTCGGTGGCCAAAATAGGGTGCTTGCAGCGTTATATTTCTGTGGGCTGCACAAAATGCAGCCTTGTCTTTAATGCCTATTATCGCATTCCGAAATGCGGATTATTTTGCTTTGGCTACCAAAGATAGGCACTCAGTAACCCCGTTCGCGCTGCACCACACCGCTGATGGCGAGTCCGCTTTGCATGGCGCGGATTTTTTGACTGATTTGTGCGATGGACGGCGCGAGCAAAGTATGCGCTGCGATGTGTGGCGTGAGCATGATGCGCGGATGTGAGCGAAACGGATGATCGGCTGGCGCAGGTTCGCTTCGTAGCACGTCAAGGCACGCGCCTGCGATCTGGCCAGTGGCGAGCAGTTTGAGCAAATCGGCCTCCACCAGATGCGCGCCACGCGCCACATTGATGATGTAAGCGCCTGGTAGCAAAAGGCTCATATGCTCCTCATTTAAAATGCCTTGCGTTTGTGCCGTCAAGGGCAAAGCGCAGACTAAGACGCGAGTGCGGGATAAAACTTCTTTCAACGCATCGCCGCTGTAGCAGTGAACACCCTCAATGGCCTTGGGCGTGCGGCTCCAGCCTGCCGCAGGAAAGCCCAAATCGCGCAGCC
>JANMDE010000083.1:0-7801 GCA_031376105.1 Variovorax sp.
CATAAATAAAGCCGGTATCGCCTTCTGCGCAGCTCACTGTCACGAGCGTGCCTTGTTTGAGCAATTCCGTGGCATCGCCACAGCCCACCACGGCTGGAATGCCCAGCTCGCGGGCAATGATGGCCGCATGGCAGGTGCGCCCGCCTCGGTTGGTGACGATGGCTGAGGCGCGTTTCATCACGGGCTCCCAGTTCGGGTCGGTCATATCCGTGACGAGCACATCGCCCGGTTGCACTTGATCCATCTCAGCAATCGAATGCACGAGGCGCACCGGGCCAGTGCCGATTTTTTGGCCGATTGCGCGGCCCTCAGACAACACCGCGCCGCGAGATTTGAGCTTGTAACGCTGCTCGACTTTGCCTTTTTGCTGGCTTTTCACCGTCTCAGGGCGCGCTTGCAAAATATAAAGCTGACCGTCGTTGCCATCTTTGCCCCATTCAATATCCATCGCGCGGCCATAGTGCTGCTCGATGATCACCGCGTATTTGGCAAGCTGCTCGACGTCTGCATCACTGAGGCAATAACGGTTGCGCTGCTCGGTGGGCACGTCAATTGTTTTGACGAGCTTGCCGCCTTGCTTTTTCTCCTCGGAGCTAGCAAACACCATCTGAGAAAGCTTGGAGCCCAGATTGCGGCGAATCACAGCGCGCTTGCCCGCCGCCAGCATCGGCTTGTGCACATAAAACTCATCGGGGTTCACCGCGCCCTGCACCACCGTCTCACCCAAGCCATAGCTCGCGGTGATGAACACCACCTGATCAAAGCCGCTCTCCGTATCAATCGTGAACATCACGCCCGCCGCGCCCAGATCCGAGCGCACCATGCGCTGCACACCTGCTGAGAGGGCCACATCCGCATGCGCAAAACCTTTGTGAACACGATAAGAAATCGCACGGTCGTTGTAAAGGCTGGCAAACACTTCCTTCATCTTGTGCAGCACTTCTTCAATGCCCATCACGTTCAAGAAAGATTCTTGCTGGCCTGCGAAAGAGGCATCGGGCAAATCTTCTGCGGTGGCGGATGAGCGCACGGCGAAGCTGGCCACTGTGGAGCCGCCAGATAACGTGACATAAGCCTCGCGAATCGCTTTTTCCAGATCAGCAGGGAAAGGCTGAGCTTCCACCAATGCGCGAATTTCCGCGCCCACCTGAGCGAGCGCACGAACATCTTCCGTATCGAGTGCCGCCAACTTATCGTTGATTTTTTTATCCAGCCCGCCGTGCTTCAAAAATTCGCGGAAGGCATGCGCAGTAGTGGCAAAACCCGTAGGCACTTTCACGCCCGTGGGCAGCTGCGAAATCATCTCGCCAAGGCTGGCGTTTTTACCGCCAACCGACTCAACGTCGCTGTTTCTTAAGGACTCAAACGGTACGACCAAGGCGGTCGCTGAAAAGAGTGCAGACATGGGGAAGCTCCTAAGTTAAAAACTGGGGCATGCAGCGGCGCAGAATCTTGTTCTTGCTTGGGTGCGGCGCTGGAGGAAACAGAGTGCATGGCAGCATTCTAGGTCGGCTTGCCTTGGGCTGGTATTCAATTTGCCTTCAGAAAGCTGAAGAGCAGCATACTGTACCTACTAAATGTATATGATGGTAATATACAAAAATGCTAGATCTCGATGCAATTCTTGGCTTTAACTGGGATGCAGGGAATGCACGTAAAAACGACATGTACGGTGTTTCTATGGCTGAAGCCGAGCAAGTCTTTTTCAGTGCGCCCTTGTTGATTCTGGATGCTGTACTTCACAGCCAAACCGAGCCCAGCCTTCATGCACTTGGCAAAAGTGATGGGAGTAGGCTACTGCACATCACCTTCACCCTTCGGCAAAATTATCAACTGATCCGAGTCATTTCCGCCCGCGACATGCACAAAAAGGAGCGAACCATCTATGAGCAAACCTAAAGCCAAATCCGCTGTGCCGCATTTTGCAACTGAGGAGCAAGAGCGCGCCTACCGGGAATCGACAGACTCCAGCCAGCACCTGGACTGGACGAAAGCCAAAAAAGTAGTCTTACCCAACTTGCGCCCCAGCACCAAAACCATCTCGCTTCGCCTACCCCAACATCTGATCGACGGCATCAAAGTCGCCGCCAATTCGCGCGACGTGCCTTACCAATCGCTGATCAAGGTTTGGCTTCAAGAGAAATTACAAGGGGCGAGATGATGCGCGTTACGCTCGCCCTTAACGAAGAAGTTCACGCCTCAGCGAAAGCGAATGCTCTGCGCGACAAGAAAACATTTGGCCAAGTCATCACAGAACTGGAGCGCTTGGGCATGGAAAGAGCGATTCTCAACAACGGTGCAGCGCAATCAAACTCAAGCATTCAGCGAAATAAGTAAAGACGCAGGATGACGTGAGCAACAGATTAAAAGCTATGCAACAGTCAAGACACGAGTTATTTCTTTTTCAATACCACTGACCTGCCATCACCAAACGTGCCAGAGAGCGTTTGGGCATCCATTTTCTCTAACGCCACTGAAAATGCTGGGCATCCTTGAATCAGGCTCGATCCATCAATGTTAAAGGTGTATTTTTCGTTACCGCCTGATTGAATAATCAGCGGGAAATCGTGGTCAAAGCACAAACTAGCTCGGCGCATTGCGCCGGGCGCAGAGAAGCGCCAAAAGCTTTTCGATTCTGCAATCACCACGCGAATTTGAAGATCAGCTCCCGTCGATGGTGCCTTTGCCGTTCCGGTCCATTCCCCGAAAACATTGCTGGCGTTTTGCGCATATGAAGTTGAAACACTCAACGAAATTATTACTGCGATCCAATGGATAACTTTCATATTTGCCCCGATAAATAAATTAAATAATCTAAAAATTCTAAACGCAAAGAACTGATGCAAAAACACTTTACTTCCTCTTTACTCTTACGCTGCGTCCTACTTCTATGACTCATGTGTGCGAACACAGCGCTAGCAAACATCGGTGAAATTCACCCCATGACCAACCCCACCGTCTTCATCGTCTCCGATGGCATCGGCATCACGGCTGGGCTGGCGGGTAAGCGACCGATGCAGTGACAGCGGGATCAGTCACCGGTGTGGGAGGCAAATGGAAAATGGTTTTCCTTGGCTCTTCTGCCAATTGATCCATCGCCGCAATCAACGGCGCAAGCACGCGATCCAGATCAATCTCTGCATCAGTGGTTGCTTCGCCGTAGACATGATCCAAGGAAGCCGTCACCACGCGAAACCGCAACGATTTTTGGCTATGCTCGGCAGCCAACTGCGACAGGCCCCGCGCAATGATCTGCTGCGCCAACAATCGGTTGGAAATCGAGTTCAGTGGAGGCTCGACCAAAATCGCGAACCGGGTGTCGTCAACCCGGCAAACGGTATCCAGCTCGCTGACCGTTGACAACAGACTGGATGCCGCAACGACGAGGGCGCGATCACCGATCGGTCGACCGTCCGCTTCGACAATGTCGGCGTGATTGGCCAGTTCGACCAAGATGAGCGTATGCGCGGGAGCTTTTCGGCGGTTTCTGCGCAGCGCATCGCGCACACGCAAGGTCAGCACCGGCGCGATGGCCAAACCCGTGAGCGGATCGGTGTGATCAATCGCGCGCATTCTGGCGCGGTTTTCACTGAACTCTTTTGCACGCAGATGCAAGACATACAAAAGCAATGGAATCTCAACCGCCGAGCCGATCAAAACAGCGTATTGGCTGAGCCAGTTGTCCGCGATGATGCCCGCGCTTCGAAGCGCAGGAAACGGATAGCCCAAGTGGACCGGAAGGAAACCCAAAAACAACCAACCACCGTAGCGTTCACCGCGTCGCCAAACCCATAAGCACAAAGCGATACTGAGTACCACCGACAGCAGACCATAAAGGTTGAGAACAACAAAGGTGCTGCGGTTGGCCAGCAGTGGATAAATCAGCGTGAAGATCACACCAAACCCGACCCATACCATCGCCGCCTTATCGACCCAGCGGCTGTGGCGCACCAAGACACAGGCTTCCCGTACAAACCAGATTCCACTGGCTGTTAGCAAGAGCATGAAAAAAGCGGGTGAGGCATTGTTCCAAGCCGCTGCATTGGGCCAAAGAAACAGGCCGCCAATACCGGTGAACGCCAGTTGGAAGCAGAGCATAAAGGCCACGTAGGCGCTGTAGGCGATGAAGGCGCGATCCGCGTAGAGGCGCGCATGCACAATCCCCAAAAACAGCACCAACAGGCCAAAACCAAAATAGCCGCCCAAGAGCAGATAGGTCCAGTGGCGCTGCGCCGTGAGCGTGGATTCACCAACCAATTGCAGTCGTGGTGCCAACGAGGCTGGGTAATTTTGTAGCCGAATCCAAACGGTGTTGGCGGTTGTTGTATTGAGTTGAAACACCGGCGTTTCGTTGGGCAGCGTCCAACCGGCGACCGGCAAATGATCGCCTGCGAACTGTTCAACCCATTCGCCAGTATTGGAGAGCTGAAACAAGCTGGCGCGATCAATGAAACTGCCTGAACTGAGTTGCAAATACCAGCGTTCCTTTGTATCCATCGCGGGTAGGTCGAGGCGCATCCACAGGGCGGCCTGTTTTTGCAAAGAAAAGCTGCGGTGTTTGTCCATCGGCACAAACGGATCCGGCGTTGCCTTGGACAACTGATTGACCGTTGCCTGCCCGCCCTCATCAACCCAAAACTGCATTTGTAGCGTCACCTCGGCGGGCTTGGGTTCAGCCGCTTTGGATTGTGCAAACGCACTGGCCGGCAGATACACCAATGCGATCCAAACGCCCCAAATGAGCAGGGCGCGCGGCATCGCCACGATGCGTTGAAGATATTTCATGATGCGATGGCCCGTGTTACCAAACAGACGCACCCCGGTTGGGGCGATGACTCGCTGGGCGTGCCGAAGGGAGATGTCATTTGCCAACCTCCCGAGCGGCGGCGATGGGGACCACGCGCCATGAGCCGACCGTGGTGAAGCGGTCTTCCCATCGGTTGAGCCAAGCCAGTGCCTTCGGATCTTCACCCCAATCAGCGACGGTTTGATGAAGCGACGCCAATACTTGGTCCGGTAAGGCCAAGGGACGGGTTTGGCTGAGCAAAAGCTGGGTGAGCAAGTGATAGCCCATGACCCGGGTGATCAAGCGACTGATCGAAAATTTCTCTGAAAACAAGCGCCCGACCCGATCCACCAGACGCACGCCTTGGACCAGAACCATGAACAACAAGCGGACCCACCAAGGCGCTTGTTGTGCAAGTCCGATATCTTGGGAAGTTTGGGCACCCACCAGCCATTGCGTCATGGGCACCGGCAGATGCCGAATCCCCGGCAACGCAAGACTGCGCGCCATTGCATGCATCAAGGCCTGCCCAAGTGCTGGCCGGACATCGGGCGAGGCGGGGGCCGAGCGGCCTTGAGCCTGCATGCGTGCAAACATCGCTTGCGCTTGCCCCATGCTATGCGCCATGAGATCGTTTTGAATCCCTAAGACATGCCCCATCACATTCCAGGTATGTAAATAGGCCTCTTCATCTGCCGCAGCCAGTCCTTGCCCCAAGGTGCGCAACCCTTCTAAAAAAACGTAGCCAAAGGTGAGCAGGGTGTAGGCCAATTCGGTTTGATTGCAGGGCAGGCCTTGGCGATCAACGTCCCAACCGTGCTGCATGAGCGCATCGTGCATGCCCGTGGGTTGCGCTCGCCCGCTCAAAGCAGCCACCAAGCCATGCGCATTGTGAGGAGGGCCACGCAAAATGA
Source organism: Variovorax sp. (assembly GCA_031376105.1). Classification (GTDB taxonomy): domain Bacteria; phylum Pseudomonadota; class Gammaproteobacteria; order Burkholderiales; family Burkholderiaceae_C; genus JANMDU01. The sequence continues at coordinate 5,701 of JANMDE010000083.1, forward strand.
GATGTCGAATGGTCGCGTGGATCATTCGAACCTTGAGCACCTGCGCCAAGCCTTGGCCACGTTCGCCCATCAAGCCACCACGCAGCATCACCGGGAAAATCATGGCGGCCGTTTGGCGGATGCGGTGCTCGGTGTGAGCCTCCAGTTGCCCAGCAATGTGCAGCACATCAGCCAAGTTTGGTAGCACGTAGCACTGCGGCAAACTGGCGCAGAAAAGCAAGGTGCACGACAACGGCCCGTCTTCCATAAAGATCGCTTCTGATCGCTCCACCTTAGCGCGATCCGCCCAGGGTGGCAACACGCTGCCCGCGCGCAAATAGGTCTGCAGCGCCAGCGCGACCTGCGCATCGGTGCCCTGTGGCGCTTGCCAGTGTTGCAGGCTCTCATTGGTATCCCAAGTCGCCATCAGGCGATTGACCAAACCGATGCGTTCTAGTGCTGCCGGCTCAAGGCGGGCATCTGCACCGGGCCACGGCCCAATAATGGCGGCAATGGCATCATCAGCCAGCGGATCGGCCAACCAAGTGCTTGGATCGGTGGTTTGCAAGACATTTGCGCTCATACGGCAGTACCTTCCTTCCAATGCCACCAAGCCACCGCGCAGGCCAGCGTGGGAATCCCCATCGCAAACAAGGCCACAGCCCGCGTTTCGATCGGCTGGCTAAAAAGCATTTGAAACACCATGGCGCTGGCAAAAATCCCAATCGGCATCAAGGCCGCCATCCGCTGGCGAGCGCTCACCGGCGCAAGCGCTTGGCCCGCTGTGACCCGTTGAAAAGTAAACACAATCAGAAAGGAGATCAGCATCCATCCTGCAAATCCTTGCAAGGTTTCTCCAAACCAACCGCCATCGGTCTTTTGCATGATCCAGGCTTTGAGCACAAATACAAAATAGGGATCAGCGCCCAAATCAAAAGCCGTCACCAGCATGGCGGCGAGCAAACTGGTCAAGGCGATTTTTGGCAGGGACTGCCCCTTTGAAACGGGCTGGCGCCAGAGCAGAAACTGGGCCATGACGTAGCCGATGAAGCACAAAGCAAACCACATGAGGGGAATAACCCATGGCACATCTCCCAGGCGCGGGCCCAAGACATCGGTATAGGTGTAGCGCCCAAAAAACCAGCCCCGACTGGAGCCCATTTGCTCAGCAAACCAACCCAGACCCAAAGCCAACCCAGCAAACACAGCCATCCGCCCTGTACCAAGAAGTTCGCGGGCGGCCCACATGGTGCTCAAAAACAAAGCAATCGACGCTGCCACCAAAGCGGTTGTACGGGGGGCAAAATGCAGCGCAGTGAACCCCAATAACGCCGCCAAGGGCAAACCCAGGATTGCAAAAGCTACCCAACCTGTCATTTTTTTCATGGCGTGATCTTTTCGGCGTGGCTGGCAAGCAGGGCACAAAGGAGGCGTCGCATCGGTCCAGCAACACTGCACCGAGCCAGCTAGGAGGATTTTACAAGCGAACTATTCATACCGTAGGCAGATTTGGGCTTCCAGCATCACGGCAATGCATGGCCCCGATGGCATAACGCTGTAGCTTGGAATACACGCATGCATTCTTCAGATCCTACGCATGCAAAGCCGCATATTCACGCACCGTCGGGATATGCTGAGGCAGGTTTTGCCCGACAGGCCGCAGGGCTTCCCAGCCCAGGCAGGCCAGCCACACAGGGCGGGCGGGCGCAGTAGCGCAGCAGCCGCTCTAGACCTGCGCGATCATGCGCTTCAATGCGAACTCTGGTGTCCACCGAGAAACCGCTGTGTTTGTAGGCCAGCATATCTTTGGCCTCAAAGCTCTCCAGCAGACCCCGCCCCACGGAGGCGCGCAAGATGCGGCGGCGCAGGGTGTGTTTCTTGCTTGAGTGCGGCACGGCAGGAAGTGAGAAATCACAAGAAGCCTATAAATTGACAACAATGCTGTCAATGACTACAATGACAGCAATCATCCAAAAGAGTTAAGCATGACCGTGCTCACCGTCCGCAATCTAGACCCAGCTGTCAAAACCCGCCTCCGTGTGCAAGCTGCTCAGCAAGGCATCGCCATGGAAGAAGCCGTGCGCCGCATCTTGACGCGCGCTGCCAACGAGCCGCAAATGCC
>JANMDE010000091.1:0-2615 GCA_031376105.1 Variovorax sp.
GCGTGCTTCGTCTACAAGGATAGGCACCACACGCGGGCCCAGGGCTTGGTCACGCAACAGCTGTGTGAGGAAGCGCACATAGGCTTGTGTGGTGGAGATTTCGCGGCCTTCAGCCGTGGGCTCCATCACAGACTTGAACACATCCAGCGCGGGCACAGTGAAGCTCTCATCTGCTTTGACGCGGCGATGGGGCAAATAGCCGCCGAGGGCTTTGCGGCGCTCGTGCAGGTATTTCATCTCTGGCGTGTCGTCAGCAGGTTTGTAGAAAGGCAGATCAGCGATCTGGCTATCAGGGATCGGAATATTGAAGCGATCGCGGAAGGCTTTGATGTCTTCATCGGCCAGCTTCTTGGTTTGGTGGACGGTGTTTTTGCCTTCGCCGATTTTGCCCATGCCAAAACCTTTGACGGTTTTGATCAGCAAGACGGTAGGCTGGTTTTTATGCTTTACAGCCGCATCAAAAGCAGCAAACACCTTTTGAGGATCGTGGCCACCGCGCTTCAAATTCCAAATCTCGTCATCGCTCATGTGCGCGACCATCTCCAGCGTCTCGGGGCTACGGCCAAAGAAATGCTTGCGTACGTAAGCGCCGTCGTTGGCTTTGAAGGATTGATAGTCGCCGTCCAGCGTGTCCATCATGATCTTGCGCAGCGCGCCATCTTTGTCTCGCGCAAGAAGGGGATCCCAGCCGCTGCCCCAGAGGCACTTGATCACATTCCAGCCCGCGCCGCGGAATTCGCCTTCGAGCTCTTGAATGATCTTGCCGTTGCCGCGCACCGGGCCATCTAAGCGCTGCAAGTTACAGTTGATCACGAAGATGAGGTTGTCTAAATTCTCGCGCGCGGCCAAGCCAATCGCGCCTAAGCTCTCAGGCTCATCCATCTCGCCGTCGCCGCAGAACACCCACACTTTGCGGTTTTCGGTGTTGGCAATACCGCGCGCATGGAGATACTTCAAAAACCGCGCTTGATAAATCGCCATCAAGGGGCCTAGGCCCATCGAGACCGTGGGGAATTGCCAAAATTCAGGCATCAGCTTGGGATGCGGATAGCTGGAAAGGCCTTTGCCGTCGACCTCTTGGCGGAAATTGAGCAATTGCTCTTCGGTCAAGCGGCCTTCAAGATACGCGCGCGCATACACGCCGGGCGAGACATGGCCTTGGATATAAATGCAATCGCCGCCGTGATTTTCGGATTCAGCGTGCCAAAAATGATTGAAGCCAGCGCCGAACAAATTGGCCAGCGAGGCAAAGGAGCCAATATGGCCACCCAAATCGCCGCCATCAGCCGGGTTATGCCGATTGGCTTTGACCACCATGGCCATGGCGTTCCAGCGCATGTAAGCGCGCAGGCGCTCTTCGATGTCTACATTGCCGGGATTGCGCGCTTCTTGATCCGTTTCAATGCTGTTGACATAGCCTGTGGTGGCAGAAAAGGGCATGTCGATGCTGCTTTGGCGTGCATGCTCTAACAGCTGTTCAAGCAAGAAATGCGCTCGCTCTTTGCCTTCAGAGGCAATCACAGCGGAAAGCGCGTCCATCCATTCGCGGGTTTCTTGGCTGTCAAGATCAGCGGTGTCTTTAGAGTTCGTCACGGGGAGTGCGGACATTGTTTGTCTCCAGAAAGTACGGCAGCTTATAGCTTGCCTTGAATTTAGGTCAGTGACTCTATTGTTTCATAAAATTTGATGATTTTTCAAATAGTGCTTAATGTTTTCATAATATGGAATATTATTGAAAATAGACCGATTTGAGGGAAAACTGCGAGGCTGCACGACAATGGCGATATGACAGACATCGTGACACCAGAATCCATCGCTGAGTCCAGACCTGCTGCGAAGGTGCGCGAGCAGGTTAGTAAAAAGAAGTTCTCTTGGCTGGCGCGTTGGTGGCGTTCTCAATCGCCCACAAGGCAAGATCGCTTTGCGCTGATTGCGCCGCTGGCGGCAGTGGCTGTGTTTTTGATGGCGATTGTGGCCAGCTTTGGTTATTTGCGGCTAGAGGAAATGTCTCGCGAGCAAGAGGCCGTTAAGCGGGATGTGGAATATGCGCAGCAACGACTGCGGCTGCGCCTGCTAGAGCGGCAAGAGCAACTGATGCGTCTTGCGGCAGACATTAGCAACAAGCAAATTGACACAGAAGATTTCATCACCCAGGCTGAGAGCTTGGTGCGCCAATATCCAGAGCTGCAAGCTGTCGTATGGATCGATGCAAAAAAACGGGTGCGCGTGAGCTACACCTCTCCGAGCATGCCCGGCTCGTTTGTGCGCTTATCCGGCGACATGTTGCGATACGCCGAAACAGACACAGTCTATAACTTGGTCCGCGATTTGCGGCAGCCGATGTATTCGGTGCCTTTTTCCGTGCCCAACGGCATTGGCACGGAGACCCTGCCTGTGTTGCAAGTGCAGGTGCCGCTCGCTGATGGCGCCAAGTTCTCCGGCGTGGTGATGGCGGAATACCAGATCGATGGGTTAATTCGCTACGGCGTGCCCGCAGAGATCACCGCCAAATATGCCGTGGCCTTGCTGGACGAAAAGAGTCGCTTGCTTTCGGGTAATACCAGCCCCAAGCGCCACGCCGCAGCTCGACTGATGCCTTGGTTGCAGCAAGACAA
>JANMDE010000120.1:0-10753 GCA_031376105.1 Variovorax sp.
AAAATACCGCTCGTTGCGCTGCGCAACGCCAATTTCTCAACCCCCGCAGCCATGTAGAGGACTACCATGTACAAAAACCTCGCAGCCACGCTTGTGGCCGCTTGCTTTTTTTCTTCCGTTTTCGCGCAAAACGTCAAAACTCCCGAAGGAGTGACCAACAAACCGCAAGAGCCGCTCAAAGCAGCTTGGGTGTATGTCGCGCCGCTCACCGATGCGGGCTGGGTGCGCCAGCATGATGAGGGGCGCAAAGCGGTGCAGGCCGCTTTTGGCGATAAGGTGAAGACCAGCTATGTGGAAAACGTGCCTGAGGGCGCGGATGCTGAGCGCGTGATTCGTGATTTGGCGGCGCAGGGCAACAAAATCATTTTTACGCCTAGCTTTGGCTACATGGAAGCCACGATGCGCGTGGCCTCTGAATTCCCAGATGTGCGCTTTGAATCGATCACGGGGTATAAAACAGCTGCGAATGTGTCTGCTGCGAATGCACGCTACTACGAAGGCCGCTATCTCGCGGGCATTGCTGCGGGGCGCATGACGAAGACGAATATTGCGGGCTATGTGGCGGGATTTCCGATTCCCGAGGTGTTGCAGGGCATCAATGCGTTCACGCTTGGCATGCGCTCGGTGAACCCAAAAGCGCAGGCGAAAGTGGTGTGGCTCAATGCTTGGTTTGATCCGCCGCGCGAGCGCGATGCGGCGATGACGCTGATGAACCAAGAGGCGGATGTGCTGGCGTTTCATACGGGCTCGAACGCCGTGATGATCGCTGCGCAGGAGCGCGGGAAAATGGCGGTGGCTTATCACTCGGATATGCGCAAGGTCGCGCCTGATGCACAAATTGCGGCGGTGACGCACCTGTGGGGTGCGTATTACACGCAGCGTGCCAAGGCGGCGCTGGATGGCTCGTGGAAGAGCGGCAGCGTGTGGGGCGGCATCAAGGAAGGGATGATTCGGGTGGATGCGTTTGGGCCCAAAGTGCCAGTGGCCGTGATCTCGGAAGTGAACGCCGCACAAAAGGCGATTGGCGCGGGCAAACTCAAACTCTTCTCGGCTGGCAAAGCCGATGTGCTGGACAACGATGGCGGGGTGATGATCGCCAAAGGCACGGCGCTCACGGATGCACAAATACTCACTATGAACGTTTTTGTATCGGGCGTGATCGGAAAGATTGCAAAATAGCGGGGTGAATACCGCTGTGTCGCAACCCATCCGCGCTTACCGCGCCAGCCTCTTGCGCTTTGCGGCGAATGGCGCGGGTGTGTTTGATGACAATGGTTTGCTGGTGGTGGATGCAGAGGGCAAGGTCTGTGCGGCGGGGGATTTCGCTTCGCTCAACAGCGCTTATTCGCATCTGCCCACGCAGCATTTCCCAGGCCGCATCATCGCACCAGGCTTTGTGGATATGCATGTGCATTACCCGCAAATTGACGTGATCGGCTCGCCTGCGGATGGGCTGCTGCCTTGGCTTGAAAATTACACTTTTCCTGAAGAGAAACGGTATGCAGCCCCTGAATATGCTGCACAGTCCGCTACGTTTTTTATAGCAGAGCTGCTGCGTAACGGCGTGACCACCGCACTGACTTTCGCCACCTCGCATGTGGCTTCAGTCAACGCAATGTTTCAAGCGGCAGACACGGCTGGTCTGCGCATCATCACAGGCAAATGCCTGCAAGATCGCAACTGCCCTGATGGCGTGCGCGACGAAACGGAACAGTCGCTGATTGACACCGAATCGCTCATCCAGCGCTGGCATGGCGCGGGCAGCCGAGGCCAGCTCGGTTACGCCATCACGCCGCGCTTTGCGCCCACCTGCTCGGATGCGCAAATGCGCGGCATGGGCGAGTTGGCAGCCAAGTATCCCGAGGTATGGATTCAGTCGCATGTGAGCGAAAACGAAGCAGAAATCGCTTGGGTGCGCGAGCTTTATCCGCAAGACGCCAGCTATCTCAGCGTTTATGACCGCTTTGGTTTGTTGCGAAAAAAGAGCGTGTATGCCCATTGCATTCATTTCAACGATGCTGATCGCGCTTTGATGCGCGAGCGCGGCGCTGCTGCAGCCGTTTGCCCCACCAGCAATTTATTTCTTGGCAGTGGCTATTTTGATTTTGACAAAGCGCAAAAGCAATCCCTGCCTCACGGCTTGGCCAGCGATGTCGGCGGCGGCACATCGTTTTCCCCCTTCAAAACCATGCTCGCTGCGCATTATGTTTCGCGCAGCAGCGCACAAAGCGGCGGCGCGGCCAAGCAAGCCCTCACGCTGTCTCCGCAAAAGCTTTGGTGGCTGCACACCGCTGGCGCTGCGCAAGCGATGGGGCTACAAGGCGTGGTGGGCAATTTGCAGCCTGGTTGTGATGCAGATTTTGTCATCCTCAATCCGCAAGCCACGCCGCTTATGGCAAGGCGCACCGCTCGATCTCAGTCGCTCGATGAATTGCTCTTTGCTTTGATCGTGCTCGGCGATGAGCGTGTGGTGGAGCGCACTATCTTGGCTTCAGATCAAGCACACCAAATTCTTTGAAAAAATCATTCATCACGCCCAACCAGATGGGAATAGCTTCCGCTTTGTAAAAAAGCAGATGGCCGTCGTTGCCATAGGGCGGATTCATGACAAATGTGCCTTTGCCACCCGCCGCCTCAAAAGCGCTAAACCAAGATTTGGCAACAGCGGGGCCAAAATATTTGTCGTTCTCCACATACAGCCACAACATAGGCACGCGCATCGTCTTGGCATACTTGCTCATGGTTTGCGCCATCAAATCTGGGCGGCAAGGCACGCCATCGAAGCCATTGCCGCCCCGGCCGCCCGAGAAATTGACCACCGCTGCCACCCCAACCAATGGCAAACTCGCCGCAGCCATCGACGCAAAGCCGCCTGCAGACTGCCCCATCAGCACAATTTTTTTGGCATCTAAGCTACGACGCGTTCGGATGAATTCAACGGCAGCTCGAAGATCTTGAGCGCTTTCAAAACCTGTTTTCTCATACTGCGGCTCATGGCAATAACCAATACTCTCCGCATAATCTCCCGGCGAAGTGCCATAACCGCGCCGCATCGGCACAAGCACCGCCCAACCCTGACTCACCATCGCGCTGATTTGTGCAGTGAGCCTGTAGCGCCCGAGCAAAACCCGATCGGCACCCCGGCTGGGGCTGCCATGGCTGAGCACGACCACTGGAAAAGGCCCAACACCTTGCGGTTGATACAAAGTGCCTACCAAGGCGGGCGGCTTGTCGCCCTTCTTGGCGGGTATCTGTGCAATGCTCACAATTTCTTCGCGCAGCTCTTGCGCCAGCTCGCGCGAATCGCCCAACGCTGCTTGCCAACTGCTATCTTGCGCGTAGGCAGACAGCACTAACGCACTGAGCAGCCAGCAGCACAAAGTCCGAACACCCATGTAAAAATGTTTCATGAGATCAATGTAGAGCAAAAGCGAGCTGCGCGCGATATGAAAATACCTACCGGTCAGCAAACTGAAGGTTTGACTGCCCAGCGGGTAAAATCTGCGTATGTCTCAAGAAGCCCCGCAAAATTTGCCAGATGCGCCCCATGAGCCAGATTTTGATTTAACGGCGCATTTCCTGATTGCCATGCCCGGCATGGAAGACGAGACTTTTTCTAAATCGGTGATTTATCTTTGTGAGCATTCTGATCGCGGCGCTTTAGGTATCGTGATCAACAAGCCCACCGAGCTCACACTGCCAAAATTGTTTGCTAAAGTTGATCTGCCGCTAGAGCGGGCTGATCTGCAAGACACGCTCGTTTTTGGCGGCGGCCCTTTGCACACCGAGCGCGGCTTTGTGTTGCATGAAAAGCAGGTGGCCGTTGCGGTGACGTTTGCAGACATGAAGGCTGTGCCGCTGTCTGTGCCGCAGCTTGATGAGGCTAACAAGCCCACGCCGAGCTTAGAGCAGCTGCTTTTAGAAGCGCTGCAAGACGAAGCTGACAAAGCAGAGCAAGGCACGTTTTACGCGTCCTCGCTCACCATTTCCGATGGCATGGAATTGACCACCTCCAAAGATGTGCTGGAGGCGCTATCTAGCGGGGGCGGGCCGCGCAAAGTCTTCGTCTCACTCGGCCACGCGAGCTGGGGGCGCGGCCAACTTGAATCTGAGCTGGCCGAGAATACCTGGCTGCATGTCAAGGCCAATGCGGAAGTGATTTTTGACACACCTGCTGCTGAGCGCTACACCAAAGCATTGGGTCTGCTTGGCTTGCAGGAATGGATGATCTCGCGCGACGTGGGGCGAGCATGATCGTGGCTGGCCGGTTGATGCGATCCATCCCCGCGCAGCAGCAATCCTTTTTGGCTTTTGATTTTGGTGAAAAGCGTACCGGCGTGGCTTCCGGCACACGGCTCACTGGCACCGCCACGCCGATGCAAACCATCCATACTGCGCTTATAGACGCTCGCTTTCTTGCTATCGAAAAGATACTGGCAGAATGGCAGCCTGATGCTATTGTCGTCGGTATTCCCACGCATCCTGATGGCGCTGCGCATGAGATGACGCAACGCGCCCAGCGCTTTGCCCGCCAACTGCATGGCCGCTTCAATTTGCCTGTGCATGAGGTCGATGAACGCTACAGCAGCGTAGAGGCGGCTTCGCGCGGCGCAAAAGATCTAGACGCAGCAGCCGCTGCCATCATCCTCGAACAATTTTTCAGTGAGATTGAAGAATGAGTGCTCTCCTCCTTGATGCGCCCACGCTCTACCAAGAGCTGCTTGTGGGCGTGAAGAATTTGCGCGATACAAATGCATCTCACCCGACGCAGTTGCTCGGCATTTATTCCGGCGGCGCTTGGCTAGCTGAAAGCTTGCAGCGCGATTTGGGTTTGCCCGGCAAGGTGGGCGTGATTTCATCGGCCATGCACCGCGATGATTTTTCTAAGCGCGGGTTGGCGCACAGCGTGCAAACGCAGATCCCGTTTGATGTGAACGGGCAAGATATATTGCTCATTGACGATGTGCTCTACACCGGGCGCACGATTCGCGCGGTGCTGAATGAACTATTTGACTATGGCCGCCCCGCGCGTGTGCGCCTTGCTGTACTGGTGGATCGGGGTGGGCGGCAATTGCCCGTACAAGCTGATTTTGCGGCGGCTCGCGTGAGCTTGCCTGCTGCGCAGTCGCTCACACTGGCTCGGAGCGATGCCGGTGCTTTTAGTTTCAAAGTGGAGAATGCATAAATGAAGTTTAAGGAGATCGCATAAATGCTCTACAAACGCAACCCCCAATTGAACAAGCATGGCGAGCTGATCCATCTGCTCTCAACCGAAGGCTTGCCCAAAGCCATCCTCACGCAGATTTTGGATACCGCTGCCAGCTTCGTGAGCGTGAGCGACCGTGAGGTGAAAAAAGTGCCGCTGCTGCGTGGCAAGAGCGTATTTAATTTGTTTTTTGAAAATTCCACACGCACGCGAATCACATTTGAGATTGCTGCCACTAGGCTCTCGGCGGATGTGATCAACCTTGACATCGCCAAATCATCCGCCAGCAAAGGCGAATCGCTGCTGGATACGATCGCCAATTTGTCTGCGATGGCCGCAGACATATTCGTGGTGCGGCACAGTGAATCAGGTGCCCCGTATCTCATCAGCCAGCATGTGGCGCCGCATGTGCATGTGGTCAACGCGGGCGATGGTCGGCATGCGCATCCTACGCAGGGTTTGCTGGACATGTACACGATTCGCCATTTCAAAGGCGATTTCTCGAACCTCACGGTGGCGATTGTGGGTGACGTGCTTCACTCGCGTGTGGCGCGCTCGGATATTCATGCGCTCACCACGCTGGGCTGTGCAGAAGTGCGGGTTGTCGGGCCGCGTACCTTGATTCCGAGCGACTTGCGTGAGATGGGTGTGCGCGTGTGCCACAGCCTCGAAGAAGGCATCAAGGGCGCAGATGTGATCATCATGCTGCGCCTGCAAAACGAGCGCATGAGCGGGGCGCTGCTGCCCTCTTCTCAAGAATTTTTCAAGAGCTTTGGCCTCACACCGGAGAAGCTGCAGTTGGCCAAGAGTGACGCGATCGTGATGCATCCGGGGCCCATCAATCGCGGCGTGGAAATTGATTCTGCGGTGGTCGATGGCAAGCAAAGCGTGATCTTGCCGCAGGTGACTTACGGCATTGCGGAGCGCATGGCGGTGATGAGCATTGTGGCGGGGAACGAGGCATGAAAATTCTGATCAAAGGCGGGCGAATCATTGATCCAGCATCCAAGTTGGACGCTGTGGGCGACGTGGCCATAGCTGCCGGGCGCATCGTAGGTATTCAAAATATTCCCGCGGATTTCACGCCGAGTAAGACGATTGATGCGAGCGGCCTCGTGGTTGCTCCCGGCTTGGTGGATTTGTGTGCTCGGCTGCGCGAACCGGGCTATGAGCATGAAGGCATGCTGGAGAGCGAGTTGGCAGCGGCTGTGGCGGGCGGCGTTACATCGCTGGTGTGCCCGCCCGACACCGATCCTGTTCTTGATGAGCCCGGCCTTGTAGAAATGCTGAAATACCGCGCAGAAAAGCTGCACCAATCGCGCGTGTTTCCGCTGGGCGCGCTCACCAAAGGTTTGGCAGGCGACTCGTTGACCGAGATGGCGGAGCTCACGGAGAGCGGTTGCGTCGGTTTCGGCCAAGCTGAAATTCCGTTGGCCAACACGCAGGTGATGCAACGCGCGATGCAATATGCGGCCACGTTTGGCTACACCGTTTGGCTGCGTCCGCAAGAGTTGCATCTGGGCAAAGGCGTGGCTGCGAGCGGCGCTCTGGCTACGCGGCTGGGTTTATCGGGCGTGCCAGTAGCAGCTGAGACGATTGCGCTACACACGATTTTTGAGCTCATGCGCAGCACCGGCGCGCGCATTCATCTGTGCCGTATCAGCAGCGCAGCGGGCGTGGCTTTGCTTCGCGCAGCGAAAGCGGAAGGCTTGAAGGTAACGGCCGATGTGAGCATCAACTCTTTGCACTTGACCGACAATGACATCGGCTATTTCGACAGCCGTGCTCGCCTGAGTCCGCCACTGCGCCAACAACGCGACCGCGATGCGCTGCAAACGGGCTTGCTCGATGGCACGATTGACGCGTTGGTGAGTGATCACAACCCGGTTGAAGCAGATGCGAAAAATCTGCCCTTTGGTGAGGCCGAACCAGGCGCAACGGGCTTAGAGCTGCTGCTCTCGCTCGCGCTCAAATGGGGACAACAACATTCTTTAAGCCTGAGCGATACCCTATCGCGCATCACGCTCGCCCCTTCCCGCGTGCTGGAAAGCAGCTTGGGCACACTGGCTTCCAGCATCGGCCGTTTGAATGTGGGCGGTGCAGCCGATCTGTGCGTTTTTGATCCTGCGCAAGAGTGGAGCGTCAGCAACGATTCGCTGCGCAGCCAAGGCAAGCACACACCGTTTGCGCATGATATGGGCGGCAGCATGATGCCCGGCCGCGTGACATACACGCTGGCTAACGGACAACTGGCTTTTGAGCGCCACTGAACATTTTTAGAAAAGCCCCATGGAAAACACCATCAATCTCTCCGAGCAACGTCTGGCCGATGCTTGGGCCGTCTTGCAATCGCACTCGCAACACATTGACAATTTGAAGCCGGATGCCAATCGCTTGGCCTTTGCCGACCCAGAATTTATCCTAAGACGCGAGCTGCGCGGCATGCGCATTCAAATGGAAATGCTCAAGCCTGAGCTCGGGCAAAGCGAAGCGGGCATTGACAACACCATCGTCGTTTTCGGGGGCGCGCGTTTTTGCAGCCCTGAAGAAGCACAAGAAGCTCTCACCGCAGCTCAGGCCAGTGGCGATGCCGCCGAGCTAGCCACCGCCCAGCGCCTTGTGCGTAATGCACCCTACTACACGCAAGCCCGCGAATTCGGCAAACTCGTTTCGCAATATAGCCAAAGCTGCCCCGAGAAAGACAAGCTCTTCATCTGCACGGGCGGCGGCCCCGGCGTGATGGAAGCGGCCAATCGCGGCGCTGCGGATGTGGGCGCACCTTCGGTGGGTCTGTCGATTGCCTTGCCGCGCGAAGAAAAACCCAATCGCTTCGTGCCGCCAGAGTTGAGCTTCAAATTCCATTACTTTGCCTTGCGAAAAATGCATTTCATGATGCGCGCCAAAGCCTTGGTGGCTTTCCCCGGCGGCTTCGGCACTTTGGATGAACTCTTTGAAGTGCTCTGTTTGGTGCAAACGCGCAAAGCCAAACCGGTGCCGATTTTTCTCTATGGCTCAGCTTATTGGAAAAAGGTAATCAACTTCGAAGCGCTCGCCGATGAAGGCGCGATCTCGCACGAAGATTTGAAGCTCTTTACCTACGTGGATGATGCGCAAACGGCGTGGACTGAAATTCAAAAGTTCTATGGCTTAAAAAGCACCTGCTGAAATAGCCATGCCCCCCAACAAAGCTGCCCAGAAAACTCTGCTGATTTGGTGGATCAGCCTCACGCTACTCACCTTGCTTTGGGATGCCAGTGGGCAAGATCTCGCGGTATCCGCTTGGTTTGCTGATCAGCGCGGCTTTGCGCTGCGCGAGCATGCCATTTGGGGGCGCGGCATGTATCAAATCCAGCGCGTCTTGGGCTGGTCAGCGCTGGCTGTGTTGCTTTGGCTGACACTGCGCCCGCGCGGGCCTTGGGCTTTGTTCTCAGGACGCGAACGATGGACGATGCTGATCACGGTGTTGGTCGTCGTGCTTCTGATTCCCCTTCTCAAAAAAATGAACACCACCAGTTGCCCTTGGGATTTGGCGCAGTTTGGCGGAGCGAGGAATGCGCAATGGGTGAGCCATTGGAGTTGGGGTGTGTTTGACAGCGGGGCGCGGCGCTGTTTTCCAGCGGGGCATTCGTCCACGGCTTTGGGATTTTTGGCCGTGCCCGTGTTTTTACTGAGCGTCTCGCGGCCTTGGGCACAGCGGTTTTTGCTTCTGGTGGTGGTGGCAGGCATTTGGATGGGCATGACGCAGGTCTACCGAGGTGCGCATTATGTCAGCCACAGCCTGTGGACGGCTTGGATCAGCCTGAGTGTGGCGACTCTGGTTAGCTTGGGTTTGCAGCGTTTGAAGGCGCGCGGCTAAAGCAGCTCGCAGACTTTAGAGCAAGTCGCCGGTCGCCGTTTTGGCATACGATAGGCCATGAGGCAGCTCGCCAACACCCATGTTCAGAAGCTCCCACATTTCTGAGGCCTCTTCTTCGGTGGCACATTCCAAGCGTACGGGCGTGCCTTCCACGCTTTCGATAAAAATCAGACCGGGCTTGAGGAAAATTTCCACCACGTTACCGGCCACCAAAGAGCTTGCAACGGCGCGCGTCGGGAGCTTTTCTTCCTGCTTGCTCATCCCCAGATTTTTGTTGCGGCGATTGCCTGTGACTTTCAACACATCGCCTTGATAACTCACCTGGCCGCCACCGCTGAATCCTAAAGCACCGGGCTTGACGGGCCCACCGCCGAAGCGCACATTGAATTGCGGCCACATGCCAGATGAAGGCGCGCCAAACATATTCACTGGAAGCAGCTCTGGATTGGTATGCGCAGGCCGGGTGGCCTCTTCGCGGTCAAGTAGCAACTGAGCCACGGTCATATCTAGGCCATCATGGCGGAAAACGATTTGATCGTCTGTCACGATCTCTTTCACGCGCATGCCCACGATCATCCGCCGCTCGTAAGGGCCCAACGATTTACCATTGACAAACAAGCTGTATTTGTAGCCCATCAGTTCGATGCCCCTAGATACTTTTTGATGCTAATTTAATTTGATTTGTTGGCGATGATAGCTAAATCAAACCAATATTCATGCCCCCACTTGAGAATATCTTTGCGAGTGTCTGAATGCTGCCACGACTGGCTATCCGCTTTGAGATGGGCGGGATACTATTCATGCAATAGGTCATAAAAAAAGGCTCCCATAGGAGCCTCATGTTGCTATCTGCAAACGATCAAACGCGCTTGCGGTATTCGCCGGTGCGGGTGTCAATTTCCACTTTGTCGCCCTGCGCCACGAAAATGGGCACACCAATGTCAAAGCCAGTGGCAATTTTTGCAGGCTTTAAGACCTTGCCAGAGGTGTCGCCCTTCACAGCAGGCTCCGTCCAGGTGATTTCGCGCTCCACGCTGGTGGGCAGCTCAACCGAGATGGCTTTTCCATCATAAAACACGACTTCAGCGGTCATGCCTTCTTCAAGATAGTTGAGCGCATCGCCCATGTTCTCAGACTCAACTTCGTATTGGTTGTATTCGCTATCCATCCAGACATACATCGGGTCAGCGTAGTAGGAATAGGTGCAATCTTTCTTATCGAGAATGATTTGTTCGATCTTGTCATCGGCCTTGAAAACAACTTCGGTACCGAAGTTGGCGATCAAACTTTTGATCTTCATGCGCACAGTGGCGGAATTGCGGCCACCCCGGCTGTATTCGGTCTTCAAGATGACCATCGGGTCTTTGCCGTGCATGATGACGTTGCCGGCGCGCATTTCCTGGGCGATTTTCATGAGTTGCTTTCTTTGGATAGGCGCTGAACTTTTCAGCGCTGAGATCGGGCTGCTGGTTGTCAGCAAAGCCTTTGATTTTAACCCGATTTGCCTCTGTTTTGGCTCGCTTCAAACCGCCAAATTCCTCTTTTCCTCAACGAAATCAAGCAGTTGCGAAACCAGATCGCGCTGCCCGAGCAGGCGCTGGCGGGCGGCCAAGACACAAGCCGTCCACGCCGGGAGTCTCAGGGGCGGCAGGCCAGCGCTGCTCCGCCCGTTCCAAACGCGGTGAAATTCG
>JANMDE010000158.1:0-11267 GCA_031376105.1 Variovorax sp.
AGCGAAGTCAAGGGGGAGCGCCAGCCGCAGGCCAGCGCGGAGGACATGAGCGCAGTGGGATGGCCCAAGCGCAGCCGACTCGCTCAGGCTTTGGCACGCAGAAAATCTTAATATTCTGGGCGCTAACAAAAAAGGAGCCCGAAGGCTCCTTTAACAACAATGACACGAAGCGAAATTACTTCTTCTTCGCATCCTTATCATTCGCATCCATGATGGCTTTCATCGGATCGTCTTCCTTCTCTTTGGAAGACGCTTCACCCGGCTTAGCCTCTTCCCCAGGCTTGGCAGGCTCGCCCGGCTTGGCTTCTTCAGCAGGTTTTTCATCCAGATCAGACTTAGGCATTTGAAGCTGCTCCATCACCTGATCAGAGTTCAGCTTTTCAACCTTTTCAATGCCACCCGTCACCAAAGTTGGGAAGATCATCACTGCAGCCACCATGATCAATTGCAAGATGATGAAGGCAATGGAGCCTTTGTAGATCTCTGTGGTGGTGACAGCGGGAATCAGCTCTTTGGTGACGCGGTCGCGGTAGTCAAACTTCGCTGCGACGGATCGCAAGTAGAAAAGCGCGAAGCCAAACGGTGGTGTCAGGAAGGAAGTTTGCAAGTTCATCGCTATGATCACCCCAAACCAAATCATCACTTCATCCGGCGACATCCAAGGCACGATACCGGGCAAGATTTTCTCAGCCACGGGGGCGAGCAGCGGAATCACGATGAAGGCGATTTCAAAGAAGTCGATGAAGCAGCCCAAGATGAACACCAAAATGTTCACCACAATCAGGAAGCCCCACGCGCCACCGGGCATGCCCACAAACAAATGCTCCACCCAAATGTGGCCGTCGGCTGCGTTAAACGTGAAGCTGAACACCGTGGAGCCGATCAAGATGAACAGCACGAAGCTGGCCAGCTTGGCGGTGTTTTCCAGCGCTTGCTTGAGCAAATCGAAGCTCAAGCGCTTCTTGCCCATGGCCAAAATCAAAGCGCCCAGAGCGCCCATCGCGCCGCCCTCGGTAGGTGTGGCCACGCCGAGGAAAATGGTACCGAGCACCAAGAAGATCAAGATCAGCGGCGGCATCAGCACATATGTCACGCGCTCAGCTAGTTTTGAGAGCAAGCCCATTTTGGTGGCGCTGTTAAGCAGGGCCAAGGCCAAGCCCAGCAAAGAGGCCAAGGTGAGTGACAAGATCACGATTTCATCGCCTGGCGCCGGCAAAGGGCGTTTGAGCAGTGGGGTCAACACGGCGTTGTGAACTTGTGCCCATGCAAAGCCGGCCACAGCGCAGAGCGCCACGAGGAACAACAAAGATTTATGGCCAGAAGCGCCATTGGCTTCTTTGTAAATACGTGCCTCGGGCGGCAGCGGCGGCACCATCGCTGGTTTGAAAATTGCTACCAACACGATGAAGAAAATATACAAGCCCACCAACAGCAAACCGGGTACAAGCGCGCCGGAATACATGTCACCCACTGAGCGGCCCAATTGGTCAGCCAATACGATGAGCACCAGCGAGGGGGGAATGGCTTGCGCCAGCGTGCCAGAGGCCGTGATGGTGCCAGTCGCGATGACGCGGCTATAACCGTAGCGCAGCATGATGGGCAAGGAAATCAAGCCCATGGAAATCACAGCGGCAGCTACCACGCCGGTCGTCGCGGCCAGCAGCGCACCCACCAAGATCACGGCAATCGCCAAACCGCCGCGCAGCGGGCCAAACACCTGGCCCACGGTTTCAAGCAAATCCTCGGCCATGCCCGAGCGCTCCAAAATAATCCCCATGAAGGTGAAAAACGGAATCGCCAGCAGGGTGTCGTTTTGCATGATGCCAAAAATACGCGAAGGCAGCGCTTGGAAGAGCGAGGCAGGAAACAAGCCCGCTTCCATGCCGATAAAGCCGAAAGCCAAGCCGACAGCGGCTAGGCCAAACGCGACAGGAAAGCCGGTGAGCAGGACGATAAACAATCCCGCAAACATCAAAGGCACAAAGTTTTGCGCGAGAAAAGAGACTTCTTGCATGATTTATGCTCCCACCTTGGTCACAACTTTTTCAACAGCCAAGCGCTCGGCCAGCTCAGCTTCCAAGCGCTCTGCGGCGATTTGGTCGTCAGATTTTGCAGCATCGCCGCCAATCGGATCGGCGATCACGCCGCGCAAAAAGGCGATGCGCTTGATCAGCTCGGAGACGCCTTGCAGCATCAGCAGCGAAAAACCTACTGGCACCAAGATATACACCGGCCAGCGAATCAAGCCACCGGCGTTTTGGCTCATTTCGCCATTGTTGAATGCATTGGTAAATGCTGGCCAGCTCAGCGTGATCAGCAAAAAGCAGAGCGGGAACAACACAAACAAGATGCCGCCTATGTCGATCCAGTTACGGGTGCGATCTGTGAGGCGCGAGGAGATGAAGTCAATTCGCACATGCGAATTTTTCAAGAAGCCATAGCCTGCGCCCAGCATGAAGACGGCGGCAAACAAATACCACTGAATTTCTAGCAGGCCATTGGAGCTCATATCAAACGCTTTGCGTACGATGGCGTTGCCTGCGCTGATCAAAGTGGTGGCCAAAATTAGCCACATGGTGAGCTTGCCGATCAGCGTGTTCAGCCGATCAATCAAGCCCGAGAGGGACAAGAGTCCAGTCATATGCATATCTCCTGCAAAGTTCGAAATGGTCTGCGCGGGCCTGGCTAGCAAGCGAAACAGACATGACGTATTGTCGCTGGCATGTCACCCCACCCTCTGGCAATAGTCTGACATGGTTGTATGGGGTATTCCCTTAATGAAAATGCCCGCTACGGGCAGGCATTTCAATTGCTCACATCGCCCTGAACAACCCAGCATACAGGCGGCTCACAGGTAATTTTTCAGCACGGCCACGCACGCTTAGGGCGATGCGGCCGGCTTCGTCTCGGTGCGCGGCTTCAATCAGGCTAGCGCGCAGGAGGGTGCTGCGGTGAATTTGCCAGAATTCATCGGGGTCAAGCTGGGGCAGCAGATCTTTGATGGGGGTGCGAATGAGCAACTCGCGCTCGGGTTTGTTGATACCAGTGAGCACGCGAACGTATTTGTCGGCCGCTTCAAAATACGCTACTTCTTGGATCGACACGATCACGATTTGGCTGCCAACACTGGCTTGGATGCGCTGCAGGCGCGCAGGAGCGGCGGTGTGGGCGGGGCTGCCGGGCGGCGCGCGCAGCAACGCGCGCAGACTGGCAAGCAGCGGTTCTTCAGTGGCATGGGGCTCAGACGATGCTATTGATTCATGAGCAAGCTCTTTAGCATTGATAAGGGCGAGAGGTCGAATTCTCTCTAAACACTGCTGTAAGCGGGTGGTTTTGACGGGTTTGACGATGTAATCGACCGCTGCGTGTTCAAAAGCTTGCACGGCATACTCATCAAAGGCCGTGACGAAGATCAGAAGCGGCAGGCAGCGCTCTTGCGGCCAGCGCTCGGCAATGTCTTGCGCGGCTTCCAAGCCAGATTGGCCGGGCATGCGCACGTCGAAAAACAGCAGATCGGGTAGCAGCGTGAGCGCTTTGTCGACGGCTTGCAGGCCATCGGTGGCGATGTGGGTTGTGAGCTCTGGCCAGAGCGCCGTCAATTCACGCTTCAGGCTCTGAGCGAGCAGCGGTTCATCCTCGGCAATCAGAGCCGATAAGGGCTTCATGGGGCTGCTTGGCCAAGAGCATGGCTGAGTGGTATGCGCAGCGTGACTTGACAGCCGGAAGCATTCGGGATGAATTTTTCTAAGCTATTTTGGCTTTTCGCCCTTATATAACCTGAATAGTTTGCTATCAAATCGATAGTTGCATGCAAGCCATATCGGCTGAGCAAACGCTCGCGCACCTGCGCAAGGCCAAAGCCTTCTTGCATCTGCGCAGCTTCAAAACCGAGGCCATCATCGGTGACTTGCAAGACGAGCTGGCCAGATTGCAGCGCGGCGGTGATGGTGATGCGCCCGCCTGCCACTTTAGGCTCTAAGCCATGGACGATGGCGTTTTCCACCAAGCTTTGCAAAATCAGCGCGGGCACTTGCGCTTGCGCGAGCGCGGGGGGCAATTCCAGCGAAAACGTGAGCCGCTCGCCCATGCGAATTTGCATGAGCGCCAAATAGTCTGTCAGCCGATCAAACTCGGCTTGCAGGCTGTGTTCACTGGCGCGGGAGGCGGCTAATGTGGAGCGCAGGAAATCATTGAGCTGATCAAGCATCTGCACCGCGCGGTCTGGGTCTTGCTGGATCAGCACGCGCAGATTGGCCAAGGTGTTGAACAGCATGTGGGGATCAAGCTGGCTTTGCAGGAGCTTTAATTGCGCTTCGGTGGCTTGGCGGCTTTTGGCTTCCAGTTCAGCATGCAGATAAGCGCTTTTACCTTGTGAGTAAAAATACAGCGAGATGCCAATGCCTGAGGCCATGCTGAAGAGAAAAATATAGGCGAAAAACTCGGGTGCGCGGCGGATCATGCCAAAGTCTGATTGGCCATTGATCGCTCCGCCGATCAGCGTGCCGGACACGAATCCCAGAAACACGCCTGCAAGAATCAAGGCACCGCCCCTCCAGCCGCGCGGAAAGAGGTGGGGTGAGTCTTGATCGATCAAAAACCGCCCGCCATCAATCAGCAGCCAAGTCGTCAAGCCCATCGGCAGCGAATAGGCCAGTTGCCCCAAAAAAGGCACGCCAGGCCGCAGCGCCCACAGCACGAGACAGATTGCCAAGCAGAATGCAAACACCTGCAGGCCATGGCGAAGCAGCATGGGCCGGCACGGCCGCATCACCGCCCAACCCCGCTTCAAACGCGGTAGCGATTGCGCCGCTTCAAAGGCTTGGGCGATCAGGGGGTCGTACATTGGGGCGGTGTGCATGCGCATGCGCTTTATTGTGCAGGCAAATCCGCCGGCGAGGGCGATTGTCGGCTAAGGCGAAGCGCATGCCAAGCGCGGGCGGCGAAGATGCCAGAGAGCAGGCCATACAGCGCGCACACTGGCAAGGCGAACTGCAGCTGCCGCGCCAGCTCAGGCCGTATCGCAAGCGTTGCACCGACGGCAAACTTAATCAGAAAAATCGCCAAAAACAACGCCAGAGGTAACCAACTGCCCGGAATGTGCATACGTTGCGTTGGCGTATCAAATTGCCAACCTTGCGGATACCCCATCTTCTGGCAGATGAGAAGCGTCATGACGAGCACACTTGCCCAAGCCAATAGCGCCCAAGCAGAGCCTAGAAAGGCAGACGCCACACCATAGCCCGACAGACAGAGCATGGCGCTGGAAATGATGATCACGGGCAGCGGCGGCACCGTTCGCGAGCGGGCTTGCCGCAAACCCAGCGCGATCAATACGAGAAAAAGTGGCCACACCCAGACCGGTGCTTTTTGGAAGATTTGCATCATGGTGAATCCTATCTGCGTGTTTTACCAAGGATCGCGCTGCTTTGCTAAGGCTTGACGCTCACTTTGCAAAAGGCGTTCGTGCAAAGCGCTGCCCGGGCTACCCAGCCAGACGACTGCGCCATGAATCGCCAAACCCAGCCCCCAGCCCATCAGCGGGAAAAAAGCCCATGGCTTACCGTTGGCCAAGGAAACCGTCACCAGCAAAGCGTTGACGCAGATAAACACGGCGGCATGAATGAACCAGCCGAGTTTTGCGCCAGCGCGGCGGCGCGCGAGGCGTTCGATATTTGCAGGCGAGAGGGTATCGCGTTGGGATGTGGCGCTATAAGTTATGTTCATGGAGATCTCCTTAGATTCAAGTGAGTTGAGATTACGGTTTGAGCGGCGTTGCGCTGCCCAAATGCTTCAAGTGAAACTGCACAATTTGCGCAAAAGCGGCATCGCGCAAGCGGGTATCGAAACCCGGTGTCGGTAAGCCGCCGCGCACTTGACGCGAGGCGACATCTTTAGCCAAGATTTCTGGCCAAGGTGCCAGCAGATCAAAATGCCCAGCCGGCAGATCAGTCAAGCGCTGGCAGCTGCGGCAATGGGCGAGCACGTGATCAGAATGGAAGCGCGGCACGAGCACTTGGTCATCTTTGGCTGTGACCAAACCCACAGGAATTTGGATGCGTGCCAGGCTCTCTGCGCTGAAAATCGCCGCCAGCGGCACTGAAAGTGAGACGGCCGCGATCCGTTTGTCAGGACGCACTTCATTGCCGTTGCCGCTGGGTTCAAGCCCGCCGCGCCATGTTTTGATCTCAGCAGGCAAAAACATCTCGGGCACAGTCTTGGTACGTTCAAAGCTTGCCGCCCGTTCTTCTCGTGCTTTACCGGAGGCTGCGCCCTGGAAGCAAAAGCCCGCGTCAAGCTCTTGCACCCGGTTGCAATGTTGCACGAGGTTCAAAGTCCGCCATTGTCCTCCTGCTAAAGCCAGCCCGGTGACCCCGCCTGCTGACATGCCATGCACCCCGACTTTGTCGAGTAACAGCAACGAAGACCATTGCGGATCTTTGGCCAAGGCATCAATGGTTTGTGAGACCTCGGCAGGGCGGCTTTGGAAGGCCACAGGGCCTGCCTTGGACATATCCTGTGCGTTGTCTCCCGCGTGCAGCGGCTGCGCTACGACGAAGCCAGCGCGTGCCAGTGCGGATGCCAGCGCATGATCCGCTTGTGCGCTGCCGCCAGTGCCGTGCGAGAGGACGATGAGGCGCTGCTCTCTAGCCAGCGGAGCAGCGTTCATGGCCACATTCAAGGTAAATGGCCCACGACTCACTGGCGCTGAGATGGCTTGCGTGGGGTAAACCAAGGTGACGGGAATGTTGCCAACTTGCAATTGGCTCATACCGACTTGGGCAAGTGCCGCTGCGTGGAGTGCGAAGCTTGCCGAGGCGGCGAGGATGATGGTTTTGATGGTCATAGTGAATTTTTTCTTTAAATGCGGGGCCTTAACCCCAGAAAAATTGGCCCAAAAAGCGCCCTGGGAGCAGGGTGAACACGCCGGCGCCTAAGCAAGCGCCAAAATACAAGCGCGTCATGGTCTTGCGATGCGCGTTGATATTGCCTTTGGCGAGAAACCAAAACGCACCGAACAGTCCGATCAGGGTGACGGGGATGAAAAGGTGAATCCAAGAAAAGCGCCACCACACCGGGAAATGCGAATGGATGAAGATGGCAGAGATGGCCGTGACCAACATCATCGTGACCCATGCGTAGCCAAAGGCGCGGTGCAGCTTGGGGCGCTGCTTACCAGAAAGGCGCGCCCAAAGCGCGAAAGGCCCGAGGATGGCGGCTGAGAGCGCGGCGGCCAGATGAACGATGATTTGTGGGGAGAGGCTGGAGAGTGTTTGCATGCCGCTAATGTGCCTTTGCAAGGCGCCGCTTGCCAGCGCTTTGCGATGGAATGCAGATTTTGGGGAGCGAAATGCACCCGAGAAGGATTTACCTGTCAGACATACTGGCTCGCAGCAGCTTGCCTACAATCGGGCTTATGAAAAAATCATTGTGGATGACAGGTTTGGTGGTGCTAGCCCTAGCGGGTGGCGGCGCATGGTGGTGGACACAACAAGACAAGAACAGCGATGTGCAATACCGCACTGCAAAACTAGAACGCGGCAACCTACAGGCCAGCGTGTCAGCCAGTGGCGCGGTAAATCCAGTCACACAAGTGAGCGTGGGCACGCAAGTCAGCGGCCAGATCAAAGAGCTCTATGTCGATTTCAATTCGGAAGTGAAAGCGGGGCAAATGATCGCTCAGATTGATCCGGAGACCTTTGAATTTCGCGTGAGGCAGGCGATGGCCGATGTGGATGCGGCTCGGGCGCAGGTGCTCACGGCGCAGGCCAATGTGTTGGCATCGAATGCGGCGATCTCGCGTGCGCAAGTGGATGTGCAGGAAGCGCAGCGCGATTATGAAAGAAAGAAAGATTTGGCGGAGAAGCAATTTATCGCGCAAAGCGAGGCGGATAAGGCCCGCGCTTTGGTCAACACCTCGGGGGAGAGCTTGAAAGCGGCTCAAGCGCAATTAGCGGTCACGAATGCGCAGGTGAAATCAGCGCAGGCGAATGTGGCGCAGCGCGATGCGGCGCTCTCTCAGGCACGGATTGATTTGCAGCGTACGAAGATCACATCGCCCGTGAACGGCATCGTGATCAAGCGGGCGATTGAGAAAGGTCAAACTGTGGCAGCGAGTTTGCAATCGCCGGAGCTTTTTGTGATTGCGCAGAATTTGTCCGATATGCAGGTTGACGCGAGCATTGACGAGGCTGATGTGAGCAGAATTCGTACCGGACAGCGGGCTACGTTTACAGTGGACGCCTTCCCCGGCCAGACGTTTGAGGGCGAAGTACGCCAAGTGCGTAAGGCAGCGCAGAACGTGGCCAATGTGGTGACCTATGTGGCAGTGGTTGGCTTTACGAACACGGCAGGGCGCTTGCTGCCGGGGATGACGGCGAATGTACGCGTGGTGACTGAGAGCCGAGAGAATGTATTGAAGATTCCAAATTCTGCGCTGCGGGTGAGGATTGCGGGTGTGGAGCCAGCTGCCGCAGGGGCATCGTCTCCTTCTGGGAGTTCTGCGCCAAGTGTTCCAGCATCTGCGCCGAAAACAGGCCGTAGCAGTTTTGGCTTTTTTAGCGAAGCCGTAGCGCAGCCTGCGGGAGGTGGCGGCGGCGGTTTTGCTGCGCAGCGCGAGCGCTTGATTTCTGAGTTGCAATTGACAGCGGATCAGCAAAGCAAGCTTGATGCGATTCAAATCGAGATGCGCCCCAAATTCATGGCCATGCGCGATCTGGATGAGGCCGAGCGGCAAGGTGCGCGCGAGAAGATCACGGCGGAGATGCGCAGCAAAATCTCAGCCATGCTGACGGCTGATCAACGCAAAAAATACCAGGAGATGATTGCCAACGCGCCAGCAGCTTCACCAGCAGCGGGCGGCGGTAATCGGCCAGCGGGCGCTGGCGCTTCGTCGAGCACGCCATCTTCTGCATCTGGAAGAGCTCCTAATTCAATAGCAAACAATACAGATTCTATAAGGGCAAACCGTCAGAATTCTTCTCAAAACAGCGCTGTAGGCACTGTGGGCGGCGCTGCGATACCTACGGCACCTGCCTCGTCTGCCGCGCCCAGCGCCTCACCGGGCAATGCACCCGCTGCTGCACCCGGCGTGAGTGGGGGTGCGGGGGGGGGCGGGGGGCCTTTAGGGGAATTTCGCAATCGGCTTGTAAGCGAGTTACAAATGAGCGCCGATCAACAGCAAAAGCTCGATGCCCTGTTTGCTGAAACGCGCCCCAAATTCGCCGCTATGCGCGATGCCACACCGGAAGATCGCCCCAAAGTGCGCGAGCGCATCATGGCCGAGCTGCGCGCCAAGATCAATGATTTCTTAAGCCCTGAGCAGAAAACCAAATACGCTGCGCTGCTGGCCGAGATCGGCAGCCGTACCTCGTCTCGTGGCCGCATTTTCTTGCTCAATAGCGATGGCAAACCGGTGGCCTACAACGTGCGCCTAGGCATCACCGATGGCACTTCGACTGAGCTGATGGTGCAACCCAATAGCCCGAATGCGGACGTTTTCAAAGAAGGTGCAGCGGTGATCACCGGCGTGACTGGTGGCGCCGCATCTGCGGCTGGCGCAAAGCCCAGCGGCCCGCGCATGCCGTTTTAAGGCGAAGAAGGAAGATGAGCCCAGAAAAAGCAGAAAACAACCCAGTCACCAAGGAAAAATCTGATTCTTCTTCCTGCGTTACTTCTCTTCACTCAAGCGGTCAAACCAACATAACTCCATGCCATTAATCGAAGCGCACCAGATCGTCAAAACCTACACGATGGGTGATCAAACGGTACACGCCCTGCGCGGCGTGTCGCTGGAAATTGCAGAGGGCGAATTCGTCGCCATCATGGGCGCATCGGGCTCAGGTAAATCCACACTGATGAATATTCTGGGTTGTTTGGATTTGCCCACCAGTGGCGAATACCGCCTCGCAGGCGAGAGCGTGGAGGGCATGGCGTCAGACCAACTCGCCTCCATTCGCA
Organism: Variovorax sp.; assembly: GCA_031376105.1. Taxonomy (GTDB): domain Bacteria; phylum Pseudomonadota; class Gammaproteobacteria; order Burkholderiales; family Burkholderiaceae_C; genus JANMDU01. Next base: position 9,958 of record JANMDE010000158.1, read on the forward strand.
ATCGCCGCATTGGCTTCGTGTTCCAGCAATTCAATTTGCTGCCGCGCACCAGCGCTCTGGAAAACGTGGAGCTGCCGATGGTGTATGCAGGGATCAAAAGCGAAGCCCGCCGCGAAAAAGCCAAAGCTGCACTTGCTCGTGTCGGCCTCGCCGAGCGCATGGATCACACGCCCGCCGAGCTGTCCGGCGGCCAGCAGCAGCGCGTAGCGATTGCCCGCGCCTTGGTCAACAACCCCCAACTCATTCTGGCAGATGAGCCCACTGGCGCACTCGACAGTCAAACCAGTGAAGACATCATGAAGCTGCTGACTGAGCTCAACGAGCAAGGCATGACGGTCGTCTTAGTCACCCATGAGCACGATGTGGCTGCTTGGGCAAGGCGGCGGATTGTGTTTCGGGATGGGGCGATGGTGGAGGATGTGCGCCAATGAAAGACATCCAACACTACATGCGCGAAGGCACGCTGCGCCTGCCCAGCCTGCCGCCGCTCTCGCTTTATATTCATCTGCCGTGGTGCTTAAAGAAATGCCCGTATTGCGATTTCAATTCGCATGAAGTTGCTGGCGGAGGCGCTCTGCAGCAAGATACTGAGCAGCGCTATTTGCAAGCCCTGATCGCCGATTTAGAAATGAGCCTCCCGCTGGTGTGGGGGCGCAAGGTGCACAGTATTTTCAGTGGGGGTGGCACACCGAGCCTGTTTTCGCCTGATTCGATCGATCATTTGTTAGCTGCTGTCCGTGCACGGTTGCCTCTGGAAGCGGGCTGCGAGATCACGTTGGAAGCCAACCCCGGTACCTTTGAAAAGGATCGCTTCAAAGCCTTCCGCCATGCAGGCGTGACGCGCCTGTCGATTGGCGTGCAAAGCTTTAATGATGCGCATCTCAAAGTCTTGGGCCGTGTACATAACAGCGCTCAAGCCCATGCAGCTATTGAAGAGGCTGCTATGAATTTTGATGCGTTCAACATCGACATCATGTATGCCTTGCCCGGCCAAAGCCTTGAGCAATGTGAGCAAGACATTCAAACCGCGCTGCAATATACGCCGCCCCACATCAGCATTTATCACCTCACGATCGAGCCCAACACTTACTTCGCCAAGTTCACGCCGAAGAATTTGCCGGTGGATGACGATGCCTACGACATGCTCGATCGCATCACCGAGCTCACCGCCGCACAAGGCCTAGAGCGCTATGAAATCAGCGCCTTCGCCAAACCCAACAAACGCTGCTTGCACAACACCAACTACTGGCAATTCGGCGACTATCTTGGCATCGGCGCAGGCGCTCATGGCAAGCTCAGTTTTGCGCACC
>JANMDE010000185.1:0-4332 GCA_031376105.1 Variovorax sp.
CCCGGTCAGCCTGCGGCCACGGCTGTTTTCTTCTGGCGCTGCCGCAAAGTGCAAGGCTGGCAGCGCGATGCATGGCGATTCCTTTATCGCAATCGCTTGGAGAATCGCCATTGGAATGTCTTGGAGCAAGACCGCACGATGTTGGAGGCGATGGAGCCCGATGCGAATTTGCGCGAGCGCCAATATGAGCATGATCTGGGCTTGCAGCGGCTTCGCCAGCACATGCAGCGCTTGGCGATGAAGCAATTGCAAAGCGTTTGATCGAGCCAATTGCAGACATCATCCTGAAGGCTTTGTAAAAAAGCGACACACTTTCGCGTGCAAAGTACGAAGAAGTTACTCATTGCGCTGATACAGAGTGATAAGCCATCACTTTTTGCTTGCGCTCATCAGCGCGTCCTAGCAAACTTGCCTCATGTGGAAGAAAAAAGACTTTACCAACTCAGCTCAAGACAAATTGTCCAGCAGCTTTTTTAGCAGCGGCTTTTATGGCAGCAGCGCGCAAGACAGCGAGAGCCCGTCCAGCCATTTCCGGCCCAGCACCCCGGGCATTCTTGCACCTCAGGAGCGCGTGGGCAGTTTGAGAACAGAAAAAATCAACGACAGTGTGATCCGCTTGGCTTCAAGTATTCAGTCGTCCCAGCAGTTTGATGCGATTCGCTTAACGCTCAAGCTCTCAGATTGGGGCATCTTGGCCGAGCATCTGCAGCCTTTCTCGGTGGAAACTGGGCAAGAGGTGATTCGGCAAGGGGCTACTGAAGTCACGGTCTATTTGGTTGAATCGGGCACTTTGGGCGTGCACCATGAAGATCCGTCGGGCAAAGTGCATTTGGCCACCGTGAATGCGGGCTCGGTGGTGGGCGAGGGTGCCTTTTTCTCGCGCATGCCGCGCAATGCCACCGTGCAGGCGATGAGCAAAGGCGTGCTCTGGGGGCTTTCGCCGATGCGCTATGCCGAATTAGCGCATCGTCATCCCAGCATCGCGCTGAGTTTCGTCATGGCGCTGGGCAGCGTGGTGACGCGCCGCATGAGCAACAAGCCTAAGCGTGCCGCCGTGACTTGATTTCATCCGATACATGCTGTATTTGCTATAAAATGCATAGCAGACTATCTATATAAGATGGGGGCAAATAGCCGATTTGGCTGAAAAGAATCTATACACCGAGCATCAGGCGCATGTTTTGCACAGCCGCACCGCTTGCGCCTTTGCCCAGATTGTCATATCGCGCCACCAACACCGCTTGGCCGAGCGCGTCATTGCCAAAGACGGAGAGTTCGAGCTGATTGGTGTTGTTAAGCGCGGTGGGTTCGATTTTTCCGCCTTCTGCGGGCTTGACCACTTTGACCCATTCGCAGCCTGCATAGCGCGCTTGCAAAGCGTCTTCGAGTTGCTGGGCGCGGGTCACGCCATGCATCAGATCGTATTGCAGGCAGATATGGTCAATCATGCCGCTGTGAAAATTACCCACGGTGGGAATCATCATCGGGCGGCGTGTGAGGCCAGAATAGTGTTGCAATTCGGGCACGTGTTTGTGAGTGAGTCCTAACCCATAGACTTCCAAAGGAGGCACATTTTTGGCAATTTCATAGGCCTCGATCATTTGTCGTCCACCGCCAGAATAGCCCGAAAAGCCCTGCATCACCACAGGGTAGTCCGATGGCAAGAGCCCGGCGTCCACCAGCGGGCGCAAGAGCGCAATGCCGCCCGTGGGGTAGCAGCCGGGGTTGGCCACAAACTGCGCGTTTTTCACCGCCTGCATCTGCGCAGGGTTCAATTCAGGAAACCCATAGACCCAACCCGGTGCAATACGATGCGCCGTCGAAGCATCCACCATCTTCAAAGGCTTGAAACCTTTTTGGGCTCTGCCCGTTGATAACTCTGCACACAACGCTACGGATTCAATAGCAGACTGATCATGCAAACAGAGCACCACCAGATCGGCTTCGTCAAACAAAGCCTTCTTGGCCTCGATGTCTTTGCGCTTTTCGGGCGCAATCGAGAGCACCTGGATCTGGGGCAGGGTGGCCAAGCGCTCGCGGATCTGCAAACCCGTGGTGCCCGCTTCGCCGTCGATGAATACTTTTGCCATGGTGGTGTGCTTTCTTCAGTGTCAGTTTTGGTGCATTGCAACATGATACAGTTACGCCGCTGAAATCGCTTCGTAACTCAAGTCGTGTAGTGCGGACGATTTTGCATGAATTGAAGTCCATTTCGTCATCATTTGGTCATTACAACGAATCACAGCCGGAAATCCCACCCATGAAAATCCACGAGTACCAAGGCAAGGAAATCTTGCGTCAGTTTGGCATCCCAGTGCCGCGCGGCATCGCTGCATTCACCGTGCAAGAGGCCATTGAGGCCGCACAAAAACTGGGCGGCCCAGTCTGGGTGGTGAAGGCGCAGATCCATGCAGGCGGCCGTGGCAAGGGCGGTGGCGTGAAAGTGGCCAAGAGCATTGAAGACGTCAAGCGCCTCGCAGGCGAGATTTTGGGCATGCAGCTCGTCACGCACCAAACCGGCCCTGTTGGTCAAAAAGTGCGCCGCCTCTACATTGAAGATGGCGCAGACATTAAGCATGAATATTACGTGTCAGCCGTCACAGATCGCGCCACCCAGAAGGTCGCCTTCATTGCTTCCAGCGAAGGCGGCATGGACATTGAAGAAGTGGCGCACAACCGCCCCGAGAAAATCATCACGATTTTTGCTGATCCGGTGCTCGGCCTCACCACCGAACAAGCCAAAGACTTGGCCGACAAGATTGGCATTCCCGCAGATTCCACCGCGCAGGCCGTCGATGTCTTCCAAAAGCTCTACAAGTGTTACATGGACACCGATGCATCCTTGGTGGAAATCAACCCCCTGAACCGCGACAGCAAAGGCAACATCATGGCCTTGGACGCGAAATTCAATTTCGACGCCAACGCCCTGTTCCGCCACCCCGACATCGTCGCCTACCGCGATCTGGACGAAGAGGATGCAGCCGAAGTCGAGGCGTCTAAATTCGATCTGGCTTATATCTCGCTCGATGGCAATATCGGCTGCTTGGTTAACGGCGCAGGCCTCGCCATGGCCACGATGGACACCATCAAGCTCTATGGCGGCGAACCTGCCAACTTCCTCGATGTGGGCGGCGGCGCGACCCCTGAGAAAGTCACCGAAGCTTTCAAAATCATGCTGAAAAATCCGAAAGTGGAGGCCATTTTGGTCAACATTTTCGGCGGCATCATGAAGTGCGACACGATTGCTACCGGCATCATCACCGCCTGCAAAGCCACCAACCTGAGCGTGCCCCTCGTCGTGCGCATGAAAGGCACCAACGAACAGCTGGGCAAACAAATGCTGGCCGACAGTGGTCTGCCCATCATCAGCGCTGATTCGATGGCAGAAGCCGCCGAAAAAATCATGGCCGCAGTGAAGAACGCCTAAGGAAAACACATGTCCATCTTCATCAATAAAAACACAAAAGTCATCACCCAAGGCATCACCGGCAAGACCGGCCAGTTCCACACGGAAAAATGCCAAGAGTATGCCAACGGCAAAAACTGTTTCGTCGCGGGTGTGAACCCGAAGAAGGCCGGTGAGTCGATCTTCAACATTCCGATTTACGCCTCGGTCAAAGAAGCCGCCAGCACCACAGGCGCGACTGTTTCAGTGATCTACGTGCCGCCTGCAGGCGCAGCCGCTGCGATCTGGGAAGCCGTGGAAGCCGATCTGGATTTGGCGATTTGCATCACCGAAGGCATTCCTGTCAAAGACATGCTCGAAGTGCGTAACCGCATGCGCGCCAAAGAAGCCGCTGGCGGCAAGAAAACACTGTTGCTCGGCCCCAACTGCCCCGGCCTGATCACCCCCGATGAAATCAAAATCGGCATCATGCCCGGCCACATTCACCGCAAAGGCCGCATCGGCGTGGTGAGCCGCTCCGGCACGCTCACTTATGAGGCCGTCGCTCAGCTCACTGAAATCGGCCTCGGCCAATCCAGCGCGGTCGGTATTGGTGGCGATCCGATCAACGGCTTGAAGCACATCGATGTGATGCGCGCCTTCAACGACGATCCAGACACCGATGCCGTCATCATGATCGGCGAAATCGGCGGGCCTGATGAGGCCGAGGCTGCCCGCTGGTGCAAAGCCAACATGAAAAAACCCATCGTCGGCTTCATCGCTGGCGTGACCGCCCCTCCCGGCAAACGCATGGGCCATGCCGGCGCGCTGATTTCTGGCGGCGCGGATACAGCCGATGCCAAGCTCGCCGTGATGGAAGAGTGCGGCTTCAAAGTCACACGCAATCCATCTGAGATGGCGAAATTGCTCAAAGCGATGCTGTAAAC
>JANMDE010000215.1:0-2747 GCA_031376105.1 Variovorax sp.
AGCGTGTTGGATAACGTGATGCTAGGCACGGAAAGCTTGCGGACACTTGCTACTAAAAAGAGATCAGCTCGCTCCCATTTAATAGGGGCGAGCGAGCAGTTTGGCTTGAAAGTTGAGCCAGATGCATGGGTGGGCAGCCTCTCTGTCGGTCAAAAGCAGAGGGTGGAGATTTTGAAGGCGCTGTATCGCGGTGCAAAGATTTTGATTTTGGATGAACCCACGGCGGTGCTCACACCGCAAGAGAGCGAGAACTTGTTTGCGACGCTGCGCACGCTGGTGGCGCAGGGGATGAGCATTATTTTCATCAGCCACAAGCTGGCTGAAGTGCTTCGCGTGAGTGATCGTGTGGCGGTGTTGCGCGGCGGAAAATTGGTGATGGAGGCGATTGCAAAAGATGTGACGCAAGCGCAGTTGGCGAATGCGATGGTGGGGCATGAGATCAAGCCCGCCTTTCGGGCTGAGCCCGCCCAAGCACTTGCCAGCCCTTCAACAGGATCAGGGCGAACGGATGAGGATACTCAGACGGCACGGGGCGAGCGACCTTCATCACGCATCGTTTGCGAGCTCAAGGGTGTCAGCGCCCGCATCACAGATCGTGAACAACTCAAAAGCGTGTCTCTGCAACTGCTCGCCGGTCAGATCACAGCGGTGGCCGGCGTATCAGGCAATGGGCAATTGGCTTTGGCGCAATTGCTTTGCGGCATGCTCAAGCCCTCTCAAGGCGCTTTGCTGATCAACAGTCAAGCTGCGCCCTCATCGCCCGCTGCCTTCGTGCAGATGGGTGTGGCGCGCATTCCTGAAGACCGCAAAGGCACGGGCGTGGTAGCGGATTTGCCGTTTTGGGAAAACGCGGTCAGCGAGTTGCTGCAAACACGCCACCCAAGCTTCACCCGCGCTGGTTTCATTCGAGAGGGCGCGGCTCGCTTGCATGCGCAGACCATAGCTGATCGATTCGATGTACGCGGGTCTGTGAGCGGGCGTGATGCGGATTTGCCTACCGCAAGGCTCTCGGGCGGTAACATGCAAAAGCTGATTCTCGGGCGAGCGCTGATGCGGCCTGATGGCTCATCGCCTGCGCTGCTGATTGCGCATCAGCCCACATGGGGATTGGATGTGGGCGCCGTGCACTTCGTACAAGCGCAGCTGATCGCGGCGCGAGCTGCGGGCGCGGCGGTGCTCTTGATCAGTGATGATTTGGATGAGATCTTTGAGATGGCCGATCGCATTGCAGTGATGCATTCGGGTGAACTCAGCGAAGCGCTGCCTGCGCAGGATTGGACCCGCGAGCATATTGGTTTGGCGATGGCAGGTTCGCACAACGCTGTGGATGCACGAGCCCGCATACAAGGGGTTGCAGTATGATTTTTAGAGTTAAATCGGTATTTCACCCTTATAAATACTTCATTGTCTGCTATCAATATAGCAGCTTTTCATTTTTAAATTTGAAGTGTATGGGAAAGGTTGATCATGCGCCTTGAACGCCGCGCCCAGATCTCCACTGCTTGGGCGCTCGGCGCGCCTTTTGCAGCGATTGCTTTCACCTTGTTGCTGGCCAGCCTGCTCGTGCTCTGGGCAGGCAAGCCCGTTTTGCAAACCTATGGAGCGATTATGGATGGCGGCTTTGGCAGCGTGTTCGCTTGGACTGAGACGCTCACCCGCGCCACGCCCCTGATGCTCACTGGCTTAGCTGCTGCCGTAGCTTTTCGCGCACGGCTGTTTAACATTGGCGCAGAAGGCCAGCTCTATGGCGGCGCGCTGGCTGCGATTGCCGTGGGCGGTTTGCACGATGGTACAGGTTTGGAATGGCCGATTTGGGCGCTGTTTCCGCTCATGCTGTTGGCTGCGGCGCTCGTGGGTGCATTGCTGCTGCTCGGGCCTGCGCTCATGAAAGCCAAACTGCAAGTGGATGAAGTGGTGACGACGCTGCTGCTCAATTTCATCGTGCTGCTTGCCGTGGGCGCATTGCTCGATGGCGTGATGAAAGACCCGAGCGCGATGGGCTGGCCGCAATCGGTGGCGCTGCAAGCGGATTTGGAATTGAGTAAGCTGGTGGAGCAAAGCCGCTTGCATACAGGGCTGATTTTTGCAGCTGCATTTGCTGTTCTTATCTGGATCGTGATGCGATTTACTGTGCTCGGCTTCGATATTCGCGCCACAGGAGCGAATGCAAAAGCAGCGGCGTTTGCAGGTGTGAACATCACGCGCACCGTGATTCTCACCGCCCTGCTCTCAGGCGCGCTGGCTGGCTTAGCAGGCGCGATTGAGGTGGCAGGGCGCACAAGCTATGTGACGCTGGACATGAGCCCGGGCTACGGCTACAGCGGCATCGTGGTGGCGATGCTGGCCGGCCTGCATCCGCTGGGCGTGATTGCGGCCAGCATCTTCGTGGCGGGCATGCTGGTGGGTGCAGACAGCATGAGCCGCGTGGTGGGTGTGCCCACCTATATCGCCGATGTGATCGTGGCGGCTTCGCTGATTTCCATGTTGATTGCGGTGATGCTGGCGCAGTATCGGCTGAGGTGGCGTTGATGGAGTTTTTTAGTGAGATTGTCACCATCTTGGCCAACGAACAGTTTTGGGTGGCGGTGCTGCGCATTTCTACGCCGCTGATTCTAGGCACGCTGGGCGTGTTGCTTTGCGAGCGAGCTGGCGTGCTCAATCTGGGGATTGAAGGCATCATGGTGGCGGGGGCTTTTGCAGGCTGGCTCGCGGTGTATTCGGGGTTACCGCTCTGGGGCGGCGTGGCA
>JANMDE010000216.1:0-3603 GCA_031376105.1 Variovorax sp.
CGTGAAGCGGCAAATCCAAATCCTCGCCCAAAGCTTGTAATTCAGCACAACTGCGTCGTTTCATAAACGCAGCCACTTTGCGCTTCAAAGCAGGCGAAAGCGCATCGGCAGCTTTGAAATCAGGCCAACCCACCAGCTTGCAGACCCGCTGCGAAAAATGCGGTTCAAGCGCCGCCAGCGCCACACGCCCATCTGCGCAAGCAAACACCTGATACAGCGCATGTGCCCCGCCAATCAAGCCCTCCGGGCGCGTGAGACCCCACTGATGCGGCAAAGCCAAATATTGCGCCGCCTGTGCCAAGCCCACTTCCTGAAAGCGCCCGCGCCCCGACTCGCGTTGCTTGAGAACCGCGCACAGCACAGCTTGCACAGCCACTAAACTTCCGCCCATGTCGGCAAACAGCGAAGAGGGTAGCGCTAGGCTGGGAATCAGGCCGCATTCGGCCATGTAAGTCAAATCATGCCCAGCCACCTCGGGTGCGTGCACGTCGCCCACAATGCTCACCATACTCAGCTTGGGATAGGCCTTGTGCAGCTTTGGCCAGCTCAAGCCTAAGCGCTTTAAGGCGCTGGCTCGAAACGAAGTGAGCAGAACGTTTGCTTGAGCCAGCTCTTTCGCCAGTTTGGCTTGCCCGGTATCGGTTTTTAAATCAGCCAGAGTCACACGAATGCCCTGATGCATGTGCGCGTAGGCTGCGCCTGCATACATCTGCATCGGATCACCCCCAGGCGGCTCTAACTTGCGGCAATTCGCTCCAAGCGCCTTCAGCCGCATCATGGCCGCTGGCCCCGGTAAATTCAGCGCCAAACTGAGAATGCGAATGCCTTGGAGCGGTTTCATGGAGGGAGTGGGGTGAAATGACGATATGCAGGGTTAATTTTGAAGAAAATCCGCTCTTTGCCTTTATAAAATAGGGAAAGTTTGCTATCAAATTAGGATTATTTCACTGCTTGAGCAGCTCAGCTTTTGCAGGAAGTATGAATTGAAAGCTGCTTGCAGGCAGGGATATATTGGCTTGCATGCTGGTGAAGTTAATCACGCTGCGTTGGCCGAAGCTGTCGGTGATGTCGAGCTGTTGCAAGGCATCACCTTTGAAGCCGATGCGCACGGTTTGTAAGGTGCTGTCAGCCGCTTTCGGGCGGGCGCTGACCCAGTTCAGGCCGTCTTTTTCCGGGGCGCTTTCTAGAGTGAATTCGGTGCGCAGTGCGCTCAGGTCTGTGGCGGAGGCAATCAGGGCGGCAGGCGTGTTGGCGAAGGCGGTGGATTGCTTGCGCTGCGTGGCTTGGTTGAGATCAGCGTCGTAAATCCAAAGCGAAGTGCCGTCGGCCAAGATGAGTTGCTCGAACGGCTTTTTGTATTGGAACTTGAATTTGCCGGGGCGCTGAAATTCAAAGCTACCGCTAGAGGTTTTGATGCGCGGGGCGCTGCCTGCGGCATCGCCAGATGGGTTGGGGGCGCGGGCAGGGGAGGTCACGGTCTGCTGGAACTCGGATTTGCCTGATTTCACGGTTTTGACGAAATTTTCTAAGCTTTCTAGGCCGTTTGCCCTTATAGATGCTGCAAAGCTTGCTATCAAAATAGCAGTAGTCAATAGGCGTAAAAATCGTTGCATCAGATCGCTTTCTTTGCTGGTTTGCAGCCTATTCGCCACGTTCACCGCGCGTGGGTACCAAAATCTCGCGCTGTCCGCGCCCATTCATCGCTGTGACCAAGCCTGCTTTTTCCATCGCTTCTAACAAATTGGCAGCTTTGTTGTAGCCAATCGCCAAATGGCGCTGGACGAGGGAAATACTGGCTTTTTGGTTTTTCAAAACGATCTCCACGGCTTTGTCGTACAAAGGATCTTTCTCGCCAGACGAGCCGCCGCTGAGGCCGTCTAGCGTCAGAGCGTCTTCATCGTCCACAGTTCCGCCCTCCAACACGCCATCAATGTAATTCGGTTCGCCTTGTGACTTGAGATAGGCCACCACGCGGTGCACTTCTTCGTCGCTCACAAACGCGCCGTGCACCCGCACAGGAAAGCCCGTGCCCGATGGCATGTAAAGCATGTCGCCCATGCCCAGCAGGGCTTCTGCGCCCATTTGATCGAGGATGGTTCGGCTGTCTATTTTTGAAGACACTTGGAAGGCAATACGGGTGGGGATATTGGCTTTGATCAGACCAGTGATCACATCGACGCTGGGGCGCTGCGTAGCGAGTATCAAATGAATGCCAGCGGCTCGCGCCTTCTGAGCAAGGCGTGCAATCAGCTCCTCAATCTTTTTGCCCACCACCATCATCAAATCAGCCAGCTCGTCAATCACCACCACGATGTGCGGCAGTCTCTCCAGCGGCTCGGGGGAATCGGGTGTGAGGGAAAACGGGTTGTAAATAAATTCTTCGCGCGATTTGGCATCGTCAATCTTCACGTTGTAGCCCGCGAGATTGCGCACGCCCAGCTTGCTCATCAGCTTGTAGCGCCGCTCCATCTCCATCACGCACCAATTGAGGCCATGCGCGGCTTGCCGCATATCCGTGACCACGGGGCAAAGCAGATGCGGGATGCCCTCATACACGCTCATCTCCAGCATCTTTGGGTCGATCAGCAGCAGGCGCACATCGCGCGCTTCGGCTTTGTAGAGCAAGGAGAGAATCGTGGCATTGATGCCCACCGATTTGCCCGAGCCTGTCGTGCCCGCCACCAGGCAATGCGGCATTTTTGCCAAATCAGCCACTACTGGGTTACCCACGATGTCTTTGCCCAAGCCCATGGTGAGCATGGATTTCGCGTCGTTGTAAACCTGCGAGCCGAGAATCTCAGACAGGCGAATGGTTTGCCGCTTGGCATTGGGCAGTTCAAGCGCCATAAAATTTTTGCCAGGAATCGTCTCGACCACGCGAATCGACACCAAAGAGAGCGAACGCGCCAAATCCTTCGCCAAGCCCACAATCTGCGAGCCCTTCACCCCCGTGGCCGGCTCGATTTCATAGCGCGTGATTACTGGCCCTGGCATCGCTGCCACCACCTGTACGCTGACGCCAAAATCTTTGAGTTTTTTCTCGATCAAGCGGCTGGTCATTTCCAGCGTCTCGGGAGACACGGTTTCTTGCCTCACGGCAGGCGCGCCATCGAGCAAATCCACCTGCGGCAGCTTGCTGTCTGGCAGCTCAATAAATAGCCCCTTTTGCCGCTCTTTGGCGACGCGCGTGCTGGTGGGTAAATCCACAAAACTGTCTGTGAGAACGGGCTCAATGCGCGGCGGCGCAGCAGGCGGCACATACATCGGTGCAATGTGCAGCTCATCGCTCTCTGCCCGCTCCACGCTCACCGTTTCCTCGCGCTCGCGTGCCGCTTGCGTACCAAAAGCCAAATCTTGCGCCAGCTCTTTTTTCTCCCGGCGCTTCTCAATCTGTTTCAAAATCATGCCACCCAAACTCTCAGCCCAAGTGACCCAAGAAAAGGCCAGCGCCCAAGCGGCGCCGAGCAGGCCGAGCGCAATCGATACCAAGGCGGAGCCGTTAAAGCCAAGCCATTTGCTGCCCAGAGCGCCGAGCCAGTAGCCCAGCACGCCACCCGCATGCCCCGGCAAACGCGCTTCGAAGCGATACAGGCGCGTCCATTC
>JANMDE010000142.1:0-1664 GCA_031376105.1 Variovorax sp.
TACGAACGCCCGCCTTTCGCGCCACCTGAAGCCCACAAGCGGGCGGGTTTGCAAACCAACTTGGCTCGACTGCGTGATTTGCTGCCTGCCGCTTGGTTGCCGCCATTGGAGGCGCAATCGGCGAGCGGAGACATGCTCAGCTGGGAAGGCCATCGCTGCACCACGTCTGACCGCCTTCCCGTGGTGGGCACGCTGCGCCTGCCCGATTCGCAAGACGCTGTGGCTGCGGATAACTTAGCTAGGAAACACAGCGGTCTGCACATCAGCACCGCTATGGGCTCGCGCGGCTTGAGCTTTGCAGCGCTTTGCGGCGAGTGGCTTGCGCAGCGAATTCTGGGTGGCGCGGATACATCATCTGCCGAGCGAGAAGCCTGGATGGCGCAGCTGCGCCCTGATCGCCCCGCTCTCTTTTTATAAGAAATATCGGCTTATTGCCCTTATAGAATATACATAGTTTGCTATTAAATTCATACTTAAATTCATATCCTCATGATGCCACTTTCTCCATCCTCTGCCGCCATTCCCGTCGCTGTTATCACAGGCGCTGCTCGCGGCATTGGTTTAGAAATCGCCAGCCAGTTTGTGGCGCAAGGCATGCGCGCGGCGCTGCTGGACATTGAAGGCGCTGTGTTACGCGAAGCCGTGGCGGCCAAGGGCTGGCAAGCGGATATGGTTTTGGCGCTGGAGGCAGATGTTTCGCAAGAAACGCAGGTGCAAAGCGCCGTAGGCCAAATCATCGCGGCGTGGGGCCGGATTGATCATTTGGTTAACAACGCCGGCGTGGCTGTCTTCAAGCCACTCTTAGCGCACACCGCGCAGGAATGGCAGCGCGTGATTGATGTGAATCTCACCGGCCCTTTCCTCTGCACCCAAGCCTGCGCACCGCATATGCTGCGCAACGCTGGCATGCAGAGCGCAGCTGGCGAAGCGAGCCATGCGCTGGCCCAAGAAAAAGGCAGCATCGTCAATATCGCCTCCATCTCCGGTCTGAGGGCCAGCAGCCTGCGCGTTGCCTACGGCACCAGCAAAGCCGCGCTGATTCATCTCACCAAGCAGCAAGCCTTAGAGCTTGGCAACGCAGGCATCCGCGTCAACGCAGTTGCACCCGGCCCGGTAGAGACGGCCATGGCACGCGCCGTTCACAGCGCAGACATACGCCGTGATTACCGAAACACCATCCCCCTCGCCCGCTACGGCAGCGAAGCGGAGATCGCACGCGCTGTGCTGTGGCTCTGCAGCGCGCAGGCCTCGTATGTCAACGGGCAATGCTTAGCTGTTGACGGCGGGTTTGATGCTTCGGGAATTGGTTTGATGAGTTTGCGATCTGCTTCGGATTAAATAGCAAACTAATGAGTAAAAATAAGGGCTATTTGCCTATTTCAGTCTTTATTCGTACTGAATAAACCTTGTGGCACGACGCGGCAGGCAAGGTGCACAAGCTCAAACGACAGCCTTAGCGCAGCCGATCAAACAAGGCTCAGTGAACAGAGCCTTTAAGCGCTCTGGGCAAGGGCAGCGGCATCACGTCGATGCCCTCGTCTAGGAGCTCTAGCGTTTCGTCGTGCGAGGCCTCGCCTCGGATGCCGCGCGCTTTGCTTTCTCCGTAATGGATTCTGCGGGCTTCACGAGCGAAGTCGTTGCCGACGTCTTCCGTCTTGGCGAGC
>JANMDE010000231.1:0-2184 GCA_031376105.1 Variovorax sp.
TCGCTTTTGATGCCGAGCGTGTGCAGCAAATGCGTGATCACCATGTCTTCTACGCCGAGACTACTGGCTTGCGTGAGCGGCTGATACAGCTCGCTGGCTTGGCGCAGGACGTTCTGCGCAGCAGCAAGCTTGCGATCAAAATCTGCCGAAGGCTTAGCATGCAAGGCAATGGCGTTCACACGAGCTTCCCTGTAGCAGCATTGAATTTACCTGCGATAAAAGCTGCTCTGTTCGACACATCGCCTTGGTAAAAATCTTTGTAGTGCGCAAGCAGCTTGGTAGCATGCTCAGCACTCTGGTCTTCGCGCAGCACAGCGCTTGTGAAGCCGCTGCGCTGCATCTGCACGAGCTGGTCAATCAGCACATCGCCCGTAGCGCGAACATCGCCTTTGAAGCCGAAGCGTTTGCGCAATTGCACGGCTTGGCTGAACGCCCGGCCATCGCTGAAGGCTGGGAAATGCAGCTCCACCACTTCCGCGCTACAGAGTTCTTGGCTGTGGCTGGCCACATCGCTATCATTGCTGATTTTTAAGATATTGAGGGCATTCTCCCTTGTATTATCTGTAGAGTTTGCTATTAATTCGATAGTATTTGACATGACTGCTCCCTCAGGCCGTAGCCTCTTCTTTATGGCGGACGCTGTTGGCGGCGAGCTTGAAAGGCTCTGCGCCGATTCGCTTAAGCGTGTCGATGAACAGCTCAAATTTTTCGCCACGCGGTTCGCGCAATTCTTTGTACGTCGTCAGCACGGCTTCAATCGCATCAGGAATTTCTAGCGCGGTAAACGATGGCCCCACTACTTTGCCTGCCGCAGATGCACCGCTGATCTTGCTACCATCCGAGCCGCCCAGTGTGAGCTGATACCACTCTTGGCCATCTTTATCCACGCCGAGAATACCGATATGGCCACTGTGATGATGGCCGCAAGAGTTGATGCAGCCGCTCATGTGCAAATCAATATCACCTAAGTCTTCGAGTTCGTCTAAATCTTGGTAGCGCTCGGTGAGCTGCTGCGCAATCGGAAGGCTGCGGGCATTGGCTAGATCGCAAAAATCGCCGCCGGGACAGGCGATCATATCGGAGAGTAAGCCGATATTGCTGGATGCAAAACCCGCTTTCTTCGCTGCACGCCACAGCTCAGGCAGCGCATCGCAACTTACCCAGGGCAGCAGCAGATTTTGATCATGCGTGACACGCAATTCGCCAGCGCTGAACTGGTCTGCGATTTGCGCTGCGAATTCCATTTGTTCAGGTGTCACGTCACCGGGCGATTGACCAACGCGCTTCACAGACAGCGTGACAGCACGCAGCTGCGGATTCTTGTGCGCATGCACATTGCGGGTGAGCCAGCGCGAGAAGGCCACGTCATCGTGCGCCGCCACTTCCAAAATTCGGGTGACTTTGCTTGATACAAAATCTGTAGCGCTCTGAGTAGATTTTATTGGGGCAGGAGGCACAAAATGCTTAGAGATTCTGTCCAACTCTGCCTGCGGAATCGTATGCGGGCCGCCATCTTGCGTGAGGATGCGCTCATACTCTGCATTGACCTGATCAATAAATGTTTGGCCTTCAGCCTTCACCAAAATCTTGATCCGGGCTTTGTATTTGTTATCGCGGCGGCCAAACAGGTTGTACACGCGCACGATGGCTTCGATGTAATTGAGCACCTGATTCCAAGGTAAAAATTCGCGGATCACAGTGGCGATCACGGGCGTGCGACCCATGCCGCCACCGACCAGCACTTTGAAGCCCAGATCGCCACGAAGGAAACGAGGATTTGTGCCGTTTGCAGCGTCGTCCTCCCCCGCTTTGACCAATTGCAGGCCCACGTCATGCCAATAGGTGGCGGCGCGGTCTTCCTCAGCTCCCGTGACAGCAATCTTGAATTTACGTGGCAAAAAGGCAAATTCTGGATGCAGCGTGCTCCATTGGCGCAAGATTTCGCAAAAGGGGCGCGGGTCTGCCATCTCATCGGGTGCAATGCCAGCCAAGCCATCGCTCGTGATGTTGCGGATGCAATTGCCGCTGGTTTGAATGCCGTGCATGTTCACGCTGGCGAGCAGATCCATCACATCGGCAGATTTATCGAGCGGAATCCAGTTGTATTGGATGTTTTGGCGGGTGGTGAAATGCCCATAGCCCTTTGTTAGTTCAATACCTTTTCCTGACAACCGCGCTTGGCCT
>JANMDE010000238.1:0-4777 GCA_031376105.1 Variovorax sp.
GTGATGTGGAAGGGCGAATACGTCAAGAAAAACCTGATTCGTGAACTAGATCCTTATTTCAAAAACGCCTCTCTCGCAGACCCTGATTACGATTTTAAAGATGTGGTGCCGCGTTACGTAGAAAACATGGGCTTGGTCGGTGGTCCCAAAGGCTATTTGGCAGGCCCAGGTGCCAAGCTCTACGGCATGCCCTATGGCGCTGAAACATCGGTCATGGCTTACCGCCGTGACCTGTTTACCAAATATGACTTAAAACCGCCTGAAACGTACGATGAGTTTGAGAAAATGCTACCCATCGTCAAGCAAAAAACAGGTCTCGGTGCCATGACCTCACGCGGGCAGGCTGGCCATCAATGCGTCCATGCTTGGCTGCTGCACCTCAACCCGTTGGGCGGTAGGATTTTTGACGACAAATGGAAACCCGTCTTCAACAACGATGCGGGTGTTAAGGCACTGAAGATGCTCAAGCTGATTTCTGACACTGGACCTGTCGGTATTCCGGCTTATGGGCAAGGTGAGATGCTGACGTCTTTCTTGCAAGGTCAAGCGGCGATGTATTTGGATTCATCTCTTATTTTTGGTCAGGTGAAGAATCCTGCTGTATCAAAAATTGATAACCTAGTCAGTTACGTCGTGCATCCTAAAGGCGTGCGTTACTCATCGCAGTCAGGTGGTTTGGGTTTGGCGATTCCGAAAAACGCCAAAAATGCCGACGCAGGCTTTTTGTTGATGCAATGGTTAACGTCTAAGTCGCAAGACAAGGCCGTTTGCAGGCTCGGGGGTGTACCGACACGTAACTCCACCTTGTCGGACCGCGACATGGTGATTCTTCACCCAGAATACATCACCCTGCGGCAGCAGTTGCAATACTCTGACCCTGACTGGCGCCCGATCATTGCGGAATGGGATGAGATCAATATTCAGGCGCTTGGCGTAGCGGTGTCTGAAGCTCTCACAGGTAAAAAAACGCCTGAAGATGCACTGAATGGCATGGTGCCCAAGGTGACGGACATCATGAAGCGTGGTGGATACCTTAAGTCATAAATCACAATTGCTATGAAAAATGTAGCTGCTTGCGCCCGATTTTATTGCGCTAGCAGCTCATTTGATGGTTGTTTTTCGTATTTTTAGCACTGGATTGACATGCGCACGCCTTCTTGGGTTCCATGGGTCTATTTAGGCCCTGCTGTGGCTGTGATGGCGGTGGCTTGCCTGTACCCGCTGCTGTCGGCTTTGAAGCTCGGGTTTTATGACTGGAGCATGGGCACGCCGTGGACGGAAGCCAAGTGGGTAGGGCTAGATGCTTTCACGGCAGCCTTCAAAGATCCTGCTGTGTGGCGTTCGCTTTGGACGACTTTAATGTTCGCTTTCGTGTGCGTGACAGCTGAAATGGTGCTCGGTATTGCGCTGGCCTTGTCTCTAGAGGGCAGCGTGAGAGGCATGGCTTTTTTCCGCACATTATTCATCTTGCCGATGATGATTGCTCCGATTGCAGTGGGCTTGATCTGGCGTTATTTGTTTGATGCGCAGTTTGGATTGCTCAATGCCATCCTAGGCGTGTTCGGCGCTGCGCCTGTCGGCTGGTTGGCTCAAGAACATACCGCCTTCATCGCCATCGTGATTGCCGACATTTGGCAATGGACTCCATTTGTCTTCATCATGATGATTGCGGCTCTGGCCAACGTTGACGGTGCGGTGCTGGAGGCCGCGCGAATTGATGGCGCTAACTGGTGGCAAAGCACTTTCCGCGTCAAGTTGCCCATGATCATGCACGTCATTGTCATCACGCTGCTGATGCGCCTGATTGATGCTTTCAGAGTGTTGGAAGTGATTTACATCCTGACCTTCGGCGGGCCGGGCGACAGCACGGAAATTTTGTCGTTACACATTTACAAAACTGCCTTTATCAGCCAGCGCCTAGGGAGCGCAGCTGCTATTTCTGTGTTGCTCTTGGTGGTGGTGGCAGCGCTGTCTTGGTTTGCACTGCGGTTGTCTAATCCGCTCAAAGATGAGGAGCGCACATGAGTACCCCAGCAACAAGTCTCAAACGCCATCCGGCGCTCGTCGCTTCTCACTACGGGGCTCTGATTTTTCTGGCGGTTATTTGTGTCGCGCCGATTGTTTTGATGTTTGCGACATCGCTCAAATTACAAACGCAAATTTTCAACACTGGCATCAACTTCATCTTCACGCCCACGCTTGAAAACTACCGCGAGGTTTTGGGCGAGGGCAGCTTCACTCGCTACCTCACGAACAGCTTATTTGTGGGCATCGTGTCGACAATCATCACGCTGGTGTTGGGATGTATGGCCGCTTACGGGCTGGCGCGCTTTCGCTTCCGTGGTCGCAAAACACTCGCCTACACCACGCTGCTGCTGCGCACCGTGCCCTTGGCCGTGTTGGCTGTCCCGGTGTTTATGGTGTGGAGTCAGGCAGGTTTGATCAACTCTCTGTGGGGTTTGATCTTGCTTTATGTGGCGGTGAATTTGCCATTCGCTATTTGGCTGCTGTACGGCTTTATTTTGCAAGTCCCGCAAGAGTTGGAGGAAGCCGCCGCCATTGACGGTTGCGGGCCGATTCAGGTGTTTTACAAAGTTGTGTTGCCGCTCATCAAGCCAGGCATTGCGGCAGCGTCGATTTTCACCTTTCGCATCGCGTGGAACGAGTTTATTTTGGCTCTTGTGTTGACCGATCGCGCCACACGCACGTTGCCTGTCGCCACGTCCCTCTACATCACTGACATCGGTGTGGATTGGGGGAAAATCATGGCTCTGGCAAGTTTGATCGCTATCCCTCCGCTGATTTTTACTTTTATTGCAGCGCGGCAAATCATCACCGGGCTGACAGCGGGCGCGGTGAAGGGCTAGGCCTACGCTGTCATCGGGGTTACAGCTCACTGGCGAGTTTTCCCGTTGAGCGAGCAAAATAGCCTTTGAGGCTTGGCTAGAAGCTAGGCAAGCTGTTCGCAAACCTCGAGAAAGACATTCATGATCACCGATTTCAAAAACAAAACCGCCGTTCTCACTGGCGCTGGTTCGGGCTTTGGGCTCGAATGTGCGCGCATTGGCGCGAAGCTGGGGATGAATTTGGTGTTGGCCGATGTGCAGCAAGATGCGCTAGACAAGGCCGTGGCGGAGATGTCTGCGCTGGGCGTGCAGGTGCTGCCGTTTAAGTTGGACGTGGGCAAAGCAGATCAGGTTGAAGCCATGGGCGCAGCTACTTTTGAGCGCTTTGGTGCACCGCATTTGGTGTTCAACAACGCGGGCGTGGGCTCGGGCGGCTTGATTTGGGAAAACACGCTCAAAGATTGGGAATGGGTGGTGAACGTGAACATCATGGGTGTGGCGCATGGCGTACGCGTGTTCACGCCGATGATGCTGGAAGCGGCGAAAAAGGATGCTTCTTATCAAGGCCATATTGTCAATACCGCGAGCATGGCAGGCTTGCTCAATGCGCCGAACATGGGCGTTTATAACGTGAGCAAGCATGCGGTGGTGGCGCTGTCTGAGACGCTCTATCAAGATCTGCGCCTTGTGACGGATCAGGTGAGCGCTTCCGTGCTGTGCCCCTTCTTCGTGCCTACTGGCATCAGCCAAAGCCACCGCAATCGCCCTGAAGAATTCAAACAACGCGGCATCAAGCCCACCAAGAGCCAATTGATCGGCCAAGCCATGAGCGACAAAGCGGTGGGCAGTGGCAAAGTGAGCGCCGCCGATGTGGCGCAAATGGTGTTTGATGCAGTGGCCGCAGACCGCTTCTACATCTACAGCCATCCGAAGGCGATCAACTCCGTGCAAACGCGCTTAGAAGACATCATGATGGTGCGCAACCCGACCGATCCGTTTTCACACAAGCCGGAGATTGGCGTGGAGCTGAAGAAGGCACTGCGGGCGGAGTGAGCAGGCTCAGGCTTTGACGAAAGCCTGCAAATCTGCGGCTAACTTTTCCATGACTGGCTTCCATTCGCCCGCCACACTCTGACGTTCAAGGTGAACATCGGGATACCAATAGCTGGTGGTGTCAGTTTCGCCCCAACGCCAATCGGCATCCCAGCATAGCGGCATCCAGACCTTGAGGCCCATGGCGCCTGCGAGGTGGGCAAGCGACGTGTCGATGGTGATGATCACATCGAGGTTTTTCATGAGGGCAGCGGTTTCGGCCAGGTCGATCAGGTCTTCACTGAAGTCCACCAAATCGAGGGCATTCAGGCTGCCAGCAATCGAGCCGTGCACGTTGTTGGCCAAGCTCACGAGCTGCACGCCTTTGACCTTAGCCAAGGGCTCAAACTCATGCAAGGGCACGCTCTTGCGCATGGCGCGGCGGCTGGCATCGTAGTGGAAGGTGGCGGGATTGGCGCCCCACATTACACCGACTTTCTTTTTGCCTTGCACGCCGGGGATGCCATCGACTTTGGTTTTCCACTCAGCCACCAAAGCGTCTTCCACTTTGAAGGTGACCTTTGGTGTGCCGAAGCTCTGCAATGTGGGGCGCGTGAGGTGGGCGAGGCGGCCGATGGCGATTTGGTAGTCAAATGTGTAGTTGGCAAACCAGCCGGGCTTGGGTGGATTGTCCCAACCCGGGGGCAGAGCACCCCAGTAGGGATAAACATGAAATCGGTCTTGCGGCAAATTGCTTGAATTCAAGCTGCTTTGCCAGACGCGCACCATCTCAGGCGCGGCCACGATGATGACGCGCTCGGCCGCGCGCGTGCATTCTTCCACCAAGCTGCCCAAAAAGATTTAATAGCCCAATCCGTGCTCGCGAAGCACCAGCAGCG
>JANMDE010000241.1:0-2179 GCA_031376105.1 Variovorax sp.
GTAATCAAGCCAGTGCCTCACTGAGCGGCAAAACCTTAAGTCTGCGCCCTGCAGTGGTTGATGACGCGCCCGCCGTACCTATCACTTGGATTTGCAGCGGTAGTGCCACACCCGTTAAGATGAGCGCCAAAGGAGATAACCGCAGCGATATCCCCACCCATTTTCTACCATTGCGCTGTTTGTAAATCCGCGCAACGCAGTGGCAGTTTCAAAAACGTTGCGCTAGGATCTAAGGCTTGAGTACATCGCGGACAAAACCTGCCGTGGCGTGGCGCGTTGCGGATAAATTCAGCAGCGTATGCGGAGCACCAGGAATCATCACAATGGTTGCTTGTTTGTTGTCTTTCAGCGCGTCGCCACAAAATCCTTTTGCGGCTGCGTTACCCAGCCAAGGATTTGTGGATGAGAAAAATACATCGGTAGAGCTCATCACGTTCAGCACAGGCTGCGTGATGGGTGCCGTGCGATGATCTTGCACAAAATAGTTGTTCTCGCAGCTCCAAGAATACAAAATGCGGCCTGTAAACTCACTGCCGCTGTAGCGAGCCACGGCTGGACCACCTTCGCTGCTACCTGCTAGCACGATCCGAGTGGTGTCAGCCCAGGGCACCGAACGCAGCGCTTGAACCGCCAGTGGAATCTCGGAGGCACGCAGAGCGTGGATTTTTTCGTAGACATCTTTGCTGATGGGTGATTTGTAGGTGATGCGATCGGGCAGTGCAAACGAATCAGGCGCGATACTGGCCACACCTAAGCCTGCCAACCACAATTGCCACTCGCCGATGGCCTTGAGTTCCAAGCCCGATGAGCCATGCATGAACACCACCACGGGCACGCGCGCCTTGGCCTCCTTGGGCATATTCGCAAACGTACCCACAAACGGCGCACCCCCCGTCACACTCGCGGGCAACACGACGGCTGCACGCTGCACCACGCCAACTGCCGAAGCTGCGGTATGTTGTACGGCTGTACCTTTGATCTCACCCACTGGGATGGGCGGCTGGGGTGTTGCAAGGGGTGTTTGAGCGCAGGCAAATAGGATTGTGAGGGCGCTGGCAGCGCAAGCCATTTGGGCGTATCTCTGAAGCGGGCGCGCGTCCATCCGGTAGGCGAAAGTAAGCATTGTCAAATTCCTGAAGAGAGAAAGGGAATACTTTAATGTGATGCAGACTCTTCGTCCAATGCATAGATTGATTTGATTCATAATTAAAAACTATGAATTTAAGTCAACGCCAACTTCACATGTTTGTCACCACAGCGGCACTGATGAATATTTCCCGTGCGAGCGAAGCGCTTCACATCAGCCAGCCAGCACTCAGTCGCGCCTTGCAAGAGCTAGAGGCGCAACTGGGGGTGAAGCTGCTTCTGCGCAGCACACGCCAGCTTGCACTCACGCATGAAGGGAGTCACTTTTTACCTGTTGCCCAGCGTCTGTTGCACGATCTTAAGCAAGCCGCCAGCGACTTGCGTGAACGCTCGACCGGCCTGACGGGCATGGTGACTTTGGCGCTAGGAACAGCCTTTGGCTGTGCAGCGCTGCCCGGTATTTTGCGCAGCTTTGCGCTCAGTCATCCAGGTGTGAGGCTCAAACTGATTGACGACAACAGCGCGGGCATCTTGGCGCGCGTGATGCGCGCCGAGGCCGATTTGGGCATTGGATCGCTGATGGGCGATACCAGCGAGCTGGCGTGCAGTTCGCTACTGACCGCCCCATTAGGCCTGCTGGGTGATGCCGAACATTTTGATCTCGCGGCAGCCGTTCAAACAGGGGATTTAACGGCACTGCCTCTGCTCAAAGAGCCCAGCGATAGCAGCGTCATGCAGGTTTTGCAAAGCCGTGGCTCGGCCTTGGTGCAGCAGATGGGAAAAGGCGTGGAGGTCAGCAGCTTGGCGTTGCAACTGGCGCTGGCTCAAGCCGGTGTGGGTGTTGCCGTGGTGTCTGCGTTGGGTGCATCGCACCCGAAGGCCAATGGTCTGATGTTCGCGCCTCTCAATCCATCGATGGAGCGCGAGGTTTTCATGATGCAACGGCGTGACCGCGAGTTGAATCCATCCGCTAGGGCGTTTGCTCAGGCACTTTGCACGGGGTTGATGAAAGCGAGATTACATGCCAGCGTCAAGCTTTCACCCCACTTGACGCGTCTCTCAAGCGAGAAGTGATCAGTTTCTCCAATTGCTG
>JANMDE010000256.1:0-13038 GCA_031376105.1 Variovorax sp.
CCGCGCTTAGACGGCGATTTTTTATTCTGTTGAACGGCCATGATGGGCTCCTTGAGCTGGCTAAAGTTGGTAATGGCGAGGCACGCTGGCCTTGCAGTAAAGGGGTATTTGGGCCGCTGCACTGACAAAGAGCCAATGCAGCAAAGCCTTAAATTATAACAGTTTTCATTTTATAACCATAATTTGACAACCGCCAATGTAAAGAGCTAACGGGAATAGGCCACGACGCGTTGCGTCTGCACACCCAAGCCATCAATCCCCAAGCTCATCATGTCGCCCTTTTTCAAATAACGCGGCGCACTGATGCCATTTTTCTTCAAACCCATACCCACGCCGGGTGGCGTGCCGGTGGTGATCACATCGCCAGGCAGCAGCGTCATGAATTGGCTCAGATAACTCACGATTTTGGCCACGCCGAAGATCATGGTTTTGGTGTTGCCTTGCTGCATGGGCAGGCCGTTGAGGTCAAGCCACATACCCAGCTTTTGCGGGTTGGGGATCTCATCTGCTGTGACGAGCCAAGGGCCGATCGGGCCGAAGGTGTCGCAGCCCTTGCCTTTGTCCCATTGCGGGCCGCGCTCCAATTGGTATTCGCGCTCGCTCACGTCATTCACCAAGCAGTAGCCTGCCACGTAAGTTAGCGCGTCCTTCTGTGAGACGTATTGTGCTTTTGAGCCGATCACAATGCCCAGCTCCACTTCCCAATCGCTTTTCTTAGAGCCTTTGGGCAGCATCACGTCATCGTCCGGCCCTTGAATACAACTGGTGGCCTTCATGAACACAATGGGCTCTTTGGGGATCGGCATGCCGGCCTCCAAGGCATGGTCGCTGTAGTTCAAGCCGATGGCGATGAACTTGCCAATGCCAGCCACCGGGCAACCCATACGAACATCTTTGCCGTTTGTGCCTTTGGCCAGCGGCAGCTTCTCGGTTTTGAGCTTGGCGAGTTTTTTGAGCATGGCTGGCGAGAGCTGCGCTGCGCCGATATCGGGCACAACGGCGCTTAAATCGCGCAATTGGCCTGTTGCATCGATCATGCCGGGCTTCTCTTGGCCAGCTTTGCCATAGCGGACGAGTTTCATGTCTTGTCTTTCTTTAAAACGCTCTTTAACTCGCCAAGCGCGGCAAAAGCTTTGGGTTTGGCATTCAGGGCAGCTTCGTAGTCCAAGCTACTGGCTTGCAGCTTTACGGTGATGGGGCAGACCTCATGCGCAGGCGCAAAGGGCAGCGCCATGATCAGCTCATCTTCAATCAGCGCCAGCAGGTCAAACTGCTTAGAGGCAACCAGCAAATCTTCTTCGGATTCGTCATCTTGTGCATTGGCTTCTTCTTCATCGCGCACGAAGCGAAAGCTGCGTTGCAAGGCCATGGGATGGGACATGCCTTGCAAACAACGCTGGCATTGCAGAGGCAAATCGGCGGCAATCTCCAGCTGCAGCCAACTTTGCGCCACACCGCCGGCCACTGGCAAACTGTGCCCGCGCGCCGTCCAACGCACACTATGTGAAGCCAAATCGGCCTCTACCCCATATAAATCCTCGGTAAGACGCTCTAATTTTGATAGCAATAAGGTGCCATCGGCCTGCGCGGCATTCTGCGCAAAGGCACGTACATCGAGGTGGTCGGGGCGAAAATTGAGCTGTGTCATGTGACCCAAGAGTGTAAGAGAATCAGGGCATGACGTTTGTTTCCCGCTCCTTGGTGCTTGGCTCCACCTCTCGCTATCGCCGCGAGCTGCTCACGCGTTTGAATGTGCCCTTTGACGTGGCATCGCCTGAAGTGGACGAAACACCGCTGCCTGACGAAGCACCCGCCGCCTTGGCGCAGCGCTTGGCTTTGGCCAAAGCGCAAGCTGTGGCGTTGAAGTTTCCCCAGGCAGTGGTGGTTGGCTCGGATCAAGTGGCAGATTTGCACGGCCAGCCGCTGGGCAAACCCGGCAACCACGAACGCGCCACCGAGCAACTGCGCATGATGCGCGGCCAAACGGTGATTTTCCAAACGGCGCTGGCCGTGGTTTGCTTGGAGACGGGTTTCATACAGCAAGACATCGCCGCCGTGCGCGTGATGTTTCGTGATTTGAGCGATGCCGAGATTGAAACCTACCTGCGTATTGAGCAACCCTATGACTGCGCGGGCAGCGCCAAAAGCGAAGGTTTAGGGATTGCTTTGCTGGAGCGCATCGATAACGATGACCCAACGGCTTTGATTGGCTTGCCATTGATCCGCACAGCGAGGATGATCCGCACTGCGGGGGTGAAGCTGCTTTGATCGCTGGCATTACTTTTAAAATACCAAGTCACATAGACCCAAAATACCTAACAGCCGGACGCAAAAGTCGCAAAAAATTCAAAGGCCAAGAAACTCAGTGAGTGATAAGACTGAGCGGGAAATTTAAAAATGTTTAAATGATTTTTCTACCTTTCTACTTTTTTATTTTTACTTTTCTTTTTTGCGTCTTTTGCGCAACTTCTGCGCCTTTTGCGTCCGGTATTTTCTCTCCCTCCACCCAACAATGAAGCTACACCTCGTCCCTGCGCCTTTAGATTTCGGCTGCGAGACGCAAGCACCGATCACCGATGTGTTGCCGCGGGCCACACTGCAAGCTGCGTCGCAAATCACACATTGGATCGCTGAAAACGCCAAAAGCTGCCGGGCGGTGATCAAGCGGGTGGGCGAGGTGCTACCGCTGGCGCTGCCCTTGCAGCAGCACATCATCACCGAGCTGCCGCGCGAGGTGCATAAAAAGGGCGATCATGGCGGGCGCTTTGATGCCAAGCCTTTATTGCAAAGCGTGATGGCGCAGGCGGCAAGCGCGGGCGCACAAGACATTGGCCTGATCAGCGAAGCAGGCATGCCCGCCGTGGCTGACCCGGGCAGTTCAGTGGTTCGCGCCGCTCATGCGCTGGGGCTGCAAGTGATGCCCCTGGTGGGCCCCAGCTCATTGCTGCTGGCGCTAGCAGCCAGTGGCTTGAACGGTCAATACTTTGCCTTCGTCGGCTACCTGCCGATCGACGCAGGCGCCCGCACGCAACGCATCCGCGAGCTTGAGGCCTGGGCCAAAAAAACGGGGCAAACCCAGCTTTTCATCGAAGTCCCGCATCGTAACGCCGCGCTCTGGCAAGCCTTGCTGAGCTGTTTACAGCCGACAACCTATCTGTCTGTCGCCAGTGGCCTGACCCTGCCAGAGGCCAACTTGCGATCGGCACCTGTGGCCGATTGGAAACACCGCCCAGCACCAGCTACTGGGCTGCCATGCGTCGTTGCGATTGGCATCTGAATCGATTCAACAAATGCCCAGCCTCTTGCCAAGGTGAATCAAAAGACTGGAAAATAAAATTCAAAAATATGGAATGAAGAACAGTCTGTCCTCTTTTGAATCACTTGTATCGGTATTTTTTGCGTCTTTTGCGCAACTTCTGCGCCTTTTGCGTCCGGAAGTTTTGCATTTGAATTTGAATTTCTCGTCCTGAAATAAACCACTCCACTGAGCAAGACAATGAACATCATCATCTTAGGCGGCACAGGTTTCATTGGCCGCCATATCTGCGAGAAACTCATCCGCGCTGGCCACCGGGTCACCGTGCCTACGCGCAAGCTGGAGCATGCCCGTGAGATCAAGATGCTGCCCGGCTTGCAGCCCATCGTTTGCAACGTTCACGATGCGGCGCAGCTTGCCAAAGCAGTCGCCGGCCATGATGTGTTGATCAACCTTGTAGCCATCCTGCATGGCAGCGAAGCAGAATTCAACAAGGTGCATGTGGTGCTGCCGCAAAGCATCGTGGCTGCATGCAAAGCGGGCGGCCCCCAGCGTGTGGTGCAGCTCAGCAGCTTGGGCGCTGCGCTGGACGCGCCTTCGCACTATTTGCGCAGCAAAGGACGCGGCGAGCAAGTGTTTTTAGAGAGCGGATGTGACGTGAGTATTCTGCGGCCGAGCGTAGTGTTTGGCGCTGGCGATAAGCTGCTCAATGTGTTTGCGCAATTGCTTCAGAGCTTTCCCTTCGTGCCGCTGGCGGGCAGCCAAGCGCAGTTTCAACCCGTTTGGGTGGAGGATGTCGCGCAAGCTGTCGTGCATCTCGTAGCCTCGCACGACTATAAAAATAATAGCAAACTAATGAGCATATATAAGGGCAAAGCGCCGAAAATCTTTGAAATTGCTGGCTTGAAGGTGCTCAGCCTGCGCCAGTTGTTTGAGCTGGCAGGGCGCTGCGTGGGCGCGGCCAAGCCGATCTTTCATCTGCCTGAGCTGTTAGCACAAATGCAAGCTGGCTTGATGGAGCATCTGCCTGGCCCCACGCTGATGAGCCGAGACAATCTGGCCTCAATGCGAGCACCCAACGTCGCCAGCGGCCAGTGGCCAGGCTTGCGGGAATTGGGCATCGAACCTGCGAGCATCGAGGCAATTGCACCGCTGTATCTCAAAGCGTCGCGCAAAATGGATCAATTCCGCAAGAGCGCGTCTCGCTGATGCCCTGGCGGTGGTGCCGTCATAACTTTGGCCGCGCAATCGGGCGCAGTTTTTCGTAAGCGCGCGCGGCGCGTAACACCAGTGCATCGCCAAACATCGGGCCGACGATTTGCAGGCCAATCGGCAGGCCGTCGCTAGTTAAGCCGCAGGGGATGGAGCAAGCGGGCTGTTGGGTGAGGTTGAAGGGATAAGAAAACGGTGTCCAGCCGAGCATGGCCTCGGGTGTCATAGGCGTGTGGCCGGCTTCGCGTGCATCGAATGCGGGGATGGAAACGGCAGGTGTGATGAGCAGATCGTAGCCTTTCGGGTTGGCAGCGCTTTTCATCCATTGGCGCATCTGGCTGCCTAAAAGGCCACGGCGCGTGTTGAGCTTTTGAATATCAAGGGCTGAGAGTTGGCTGCCAAGCTCAGCCTCTGCGCGGAAATCAGGATCGGTGACTTTTTGCTGCTCTACGCTTAGCGTGTTCCAGACTGTCCATGCGCCGAGAAACCACAAGCCGGTGGTGATGTCCAGCGGATCGTCAAATCCGGGGTCTGCCCTTTCCACATGCGCACCGAGTGCCTCTAAATCGGTAGCGGCTTGCGCCACAGCAGCAGCCACTTGCGCGTCAATATTTTTCGCAAATCCCAGCGTGGGCGAGTAGGCGATGCGCAGGCCTGCAATGCCAAGCTCTAAGTCTTTTAAATAATCCATGCCGTCGTATTGCAGCGATGTCCAATCACGCTCATCGGGCTGCGTGATCACGTTCATCATCAATGCCGCATCTTGCACACTCATGGTGTGTGGCCCCAAATGCGCCACGCTGCCAAAGGGCGAGAGCGGATACGCGGGTACGCGGCCAAAGCTGGGCTTCATGCCAAAGTTGCCGCAAAACGCTGCGGGGATGCGCACGCTGCCCGCACCATCCGTACCTACGCTCAGTGGCCCCATGCCTGCGGCCACAGCAGCCGCTGTGCCGCCACTTGAGCCGCCGGGCGTTTTCGCGGTGTTCCACGGATTGCGCGTGATGCCGGTGCGCGGTGAATTCGTCTCCCCTTTGCAGCCGAATTCTGGCGTGGTGGTCTTACCCAGAATCACAGCGCCGGATTCTTTCAAACGCGCAGTCGCAGGCGCGTCAACTTCCCAAGGCTGATTCGCATCCACCGTATGGCTGCCGCGCAGCGTGGGCATGCCTTGCGTGAGGATGATGTCTTTGATTGAAGTCGGCACACCTTCTAGCGCACGCACAGGCGCGCCGCTCTTGCGATGCTCATTCCATAAAACTTCGCTTTTGATAGCAGACTTTGTTGATTCTATAGGGGCGATATGGCAATAAGCCTTCAAAACCGGATTGTGCAACTCAATCCGCCGCATCACAGCCGCATGGGCTTCAACAGGCGAGGCCGCACCAGATTTGAACAATGCAATCAGCTCAGTGGCCGTGCAATCCGCTAAATCTTGAGGTGTTTTCATCAAAATCCTTTCGGTCGTTTTTGCGTCTTTTGCGTAACTTTTGCAGCTTTTGCGTCCGGAAGTTCTGTCTTCAACCTCAAGAGCACTAAGCAGGTAGCCTAGGCGAAATAGAAGCAGACAGTTTCTTCCAAGGCAAATCCCCCGCATCCGCCGCCATTGGCCCGGCCGCTTTGGCCACGATCACATCCCTCGAAGCATCTGCCACCAAAGGCGTGAAATCCGCCCGGAAATGGTTTGAGCTTTTCACCACAATGATTTTCATCTCTTCTGCTGCAATGCCCACCATGCGCAACAGCTCACGATCCAACAGCTGCGCTTTGCCGCTCACCACCGCCACGCGAATACCTTCGATGTTGAGTGCGCAGCTCTTGCCCAAATGCGCCGTCACGCCCGTCATCATGGGGCCTTTGTAAGTACACACGCCGTCGCTCAATTGCTCGATGACGAATTCAGCTTGCACAGGTGCGTCACTCAAGAGCCTGGTGAAGGTGAGCACAGCTTTGCCAAGGCTGAGTTGGATCTTCTGATTTGCTATATTTTCAGTAGCATACTTATCAATATCTATAAGGGCAACTGACTGATTTTTTATAAAATCATGCACCTGAGCAGCGCTATCTGGGTCAAACAGCATGCCCAGCGCCACGCGCCCGGGGAAGCGTTTGCCAGCGCCTTGACGCAGCAGCTCATGCAACACGCCGGTGGTGTTGCTGTCGCCGCCCGCGCCAGGGTTGTCTTGCGTGTCGGCAATGATGATGGGTTTGTCAGACTGCGCTGCACGCTCCATCGCCAAGGCCACCGCCTGAGCCACAGGTAACACGCCCGGGTCCCACTGCTTGGGCGGCTTCGCGCTCGCGTAGAGATCGTTCACAGCATTAGAAGCCTGCTCGCCATAAGCCCAAATCATCGGCGCGCATTCCGCGAAATCCGCCGCTGGAAAGCCCATGCAAAAACTCATCACTACACCCTGCGCCGCGTCGCTGGCAATCAGTTCGTCATACAAACGCTTCGCGGGCTGCATCCAGGTGCTTTGCGCGTTGAGCGGGATCATGTAGGCAAAGCGCTGGTAATGCAGCTTTTCCTTGTGCCCCAGTGCGAAGCGCCGCTCCAGCAGCTTCGCCGCCAAACGGCCGGTGTCGGCCATGTCAATATGCGGGTAGGTACGGTAGCTCACGAGCGCATCAGCGGTTTGCAGCATGCGCTCGGTCACGTTCGCATGCAAATCCAAGCTGCCCACAATCGGCACTTTCTTACCCACAATCTCACGAATCCGCGCAATCAGCTCGCCTTCAGAATCATCGGCATTCTGCGCCACGGCTGCGCCGTGCAAATCGAGATACACGGCATCAATGCCTTGCTTCACCGCATCGCGCAAATCCTCACAAATATCGCCGCAAATCCGTTCAAAGGCTTCCGTTGTCACATAACTCGAAGGCGTGGCACCTGCCCACACCGAAGGCACCAATTCCCATCCGTTTTTCAATGCGGCTTGAATGAAGCCGCCCACAGGGATGTTGATGTCTTTGAAAGTCTCAATCAACTTCGCGCCGCGCCGATAGGCTGGAAACGTGTGACCTGCATTGAAAGCATCCCAATCAGCCAGCGTAGGCGCAAAGGTATTGGTTTCGTGTTGGAAGCCAGCGATGAAAGTACGCATGAAAATCTTATAAGTCTGGTTCAAATATTTTTAGGCGCTGCATCAAACAAACGTTTCGTGTAGCCTTGCTGCGGGTTGGCATACAGCTCGGCCGTCTTGCCCTGCTCCACGATCTTGCCTTGGTGCATCACGATCACGCGATCACACAGTTGCGCGGCCACGCGCAGATCATGCGTGATGAAAAGCAGACCCAAGCCCAGCTCGGTTTGCACATCACGCAGCAGTTGCAAAATCTGCGCTTGCACGCTCACATCCAGCGCACTCACCGCTTCATCAGCCACCAGCACCTGCGGCTTGCACATGAGGGCGCGAGCAATCGCCAAACGCTGACGCTGACCTCCAGAAAATTGGCTCGGATATCGATCCAGCGCTTCTTGCGGAAGCTTTACTTTTTGAAGAATCTGAGCTGCTGCCCTTGCAGAATCGGCATAGCTAGCTCCGAAATTAATAGCACCCTCACTCAGAGAATCTAAAATTTTTCGGCGTGGGTTGAGCGAGCGATTCGGATCTTGGAAGACCACTTGGATATGGCTGCGCAATGGTCTGAGTTGGCTTTCAGGCAAGGTGCAGATTTTGTTATCACCCCAATGAATCATGCCCACGGTGGGGTCAATCAAACGCATGATGCAGCGCGCCAACGTCGATTTACCGCTACCTGATTCGCCCACGATGCCAATCGTCTCGCCAGCGCGCAGCTCCAGCGCCGCGTCTTGCAAGGCCTGCGTGTGGCGAGCGCGGCCCAGCCAATCGCGGCTGATATAGGTTTTACCCACACGCACGGCACGCAGCAGCGGCTCGCCTGTGGCCTCTGGCTTGGCAGGCGGCGGCTGCATGCTCGGCACGGCGGCCAAGAGCATTTGTGTGTAGGGCATCTGAGGGTTTTTTAGCACCTGATCTGCGACACCCAATTCAACTGCCTTGCCTTGATTCATCACCAACACATCATCGGCAATCTCAGCCACCACGCCCATGTCATGCGTGATGAAGAGCACGGCGCAACCCTGCTCTCGTTGCAGCTCGTCGATGAGGCGCAGGATTTCTTTTTGCGTGGTCACATCCAGCGCAGTGGTGGGCTCGTCGCAAATCAAGAGCGCAGGCTTCAAAATGCAGGCCATGGCAATCACGATGCGCTGGCGCTGACCGCCAGACAGCTGATGCGGATAGCTGCGCATCATGCGCTCAGGCTCAGGCAGCTTCACACGCTCCAAAATAGCCAGCACCGCTTGCTTGCGTTTGGCGGCGCTCCAATCGGTGTGCGTTCTCAAAAGTTCGTCAATCTGATCACCGCAGCGCATCACGGGGTTCAGCGCCGTCATCGGCTCTTGGAACACCATGCCCATGGCTTTGCCGCGCAGGCTTCTGAGCTTTTGGGCAGATGCAGCGAGAAGGTTTTCACCGTTGAGCGTGATCGCGCCACCGCCCACTTTGAGCTCCTTGGCCAACAAACCCATCACAGCCGTTGCCATCACGGATTTGCCCGAGCCCGATTCTCCGACGACGCAGAGCGTTTTGCCGGCATCAATGCTCAGGGAAATATTTTCAATGGCATGCGCGCGGTCTGCGCCTAGCGGGAGAGCGACATGGAGGTTGTTGATGGCGAGAACGGGCATGATTGGCAACCGCTAAACAGCCGGACGCAAAAGTTGTGCAAAAGTCGCAAAAAAGAAAAAGCCCTTTTGGTATTTCTTTTGCGTCTTTCGCGCAACTTTTGCGCCTTTTGCGTCCGGTATTTGCATTTTCCTCACCGCTTCGCAAACTTCGGATCAAGCACATCGCGCAAACCATCACCGAGCAGATTAATAGCCAGCACAGTGGGCACGAGGAACATAGCTGGCCAGAGCACATTCCCCGGGTATTGCGTGAACTGCACGCGGCCTTCGGCCATGATGTTGCCCCAAGTGGGAATGTCGGATGGCAACCC
Source organism: Variovorax sp. (assembly GCA_031376105.1). Lineage (GTDB taxonomy): Bacteria > Pseudomonadota > Gammaproteobacteria > Burkholderiales > Burkholderiaceae_C > JANMDU01. The sequence continues at coordinate 9,494 of JANMDE010000256.1, forward strand.
AAGACCGAGGAAGCTCAGCACGGCTTCTGTCAACACGGCGCTGGCCGCTACAAACGTGCCTTGCACGATCATTGGCGCGAGGGCGTTGGGCAAAATATGGCGCAACAAAATCGTCGGCGTAGGTGTGGCCAGCGCTTTGGCCGCTTCTACAAAAGGCTCTTCGCGCAGCGTGAGCACGAGCGAGCGCACAAGCCGCGTGACGCGCGGAATCTCTGGAATCGCAATGGCCACCACCACCGTCCAAACCTGCGCTCCCAGCGCAGCCACCAGCGCAATCGCCAGCAAGATAGAAGGAATGGCCATGAGGCCATCCATGAAACGCATGAGAATCGCATCCACAAAGCGAAAGTAACCGGCCAGCATGCCGAGCAAAGCACCAATGCCGATGGCCAATACCGCCGTGGCAAAGCCCACCAGCAATGACACCCGCGTGCCATACAACACACGGCTGTAAATATCGCGGCCAAAGCTGTCTGCGCCAAACCAAAAAGTGTGCATGGGCGAGCTGCCATCGGGCAAGGCAAACGCACCGCGAGCCGCAGAAGCGGTATTGATGTGCGCCGAATCCATCACCGAAGGGTCAACGGTGCCAAGCCAAGGCGCAAAAATCGAGACAAAGAGCAAGATGCTCATCACGATCACGCCGAAACGAATCGCCGAATTTTTTGCAAGCTGCTGCCAAGTATTCATCAGTATCTGATCCTCGGATCAAGAAACAGATAGCTCACATCGACCAGCAAATTAATCAGCACATAACTCACGCTGAACAGTAGCACCAACCCTTGAATCACCGGGAAATCACGATTCAGCACGGCATCTACTGTGAGCGAGCCGAGACCAGGAATCGCATACACCGTCTCGGTGACAACCACGCCGCCAATCAGCAGCGCCACGCCAATCCCCACCATCGTGGCCACAGGCACAGCCGCATTAGCCAGCGCATGGCGGAGCAGTACCGCACTTTCTTTGATGCCTTTGGCGCGAGCCGTGCGGATGTAATCTTCTGTCAAGGCCTCGCTCACACTCGCCCGCGTGACGCGCGCAATCAGCGCCACATAAATTGTAGAAAGCGTGATCCACGGCAAGATGAGCTGCATGATCCAAGGCACAAAGCCCTCGGCAATGCGCTTGTAGCCCTGCACAGGAAACCAATCGAGCTTCAAGGCAAACAGCCAGATCAAGCAATAGCCCACCACGAAGATTGGCACTGAAAATCCTGCAACCGAGAACATGGAAAGCATCCGATCGAGCCAACCACCCATGCGCCACGCAGCAATCGTGCCCAGCGGAATCGCCACAAAAATCGCAATGCTGATCGTGCCCACAGCCAGAGACAAGGTAGGCTCAATGCGCTGGAGCACCAGCTGCGTGACGGGCTTGTTCAGGTAATACGAATATCCCAAATCGCCTTGCAGCACATTGCTGATCCAAATGCCAAATTGCATGAGCAGCGGTTTGGTGAGACCGAGCTGCTCGCGGATGCGCTCAATCTCATCATTCGTGGCGCTGTTGCCCGCGATCACCGCCGCCGGATCACCCGGCGTGAGCCGCAAAATCAGAAAGACGACGATGGCCACCACCATCAACACCGGAATGATGGCAAGCAGGCGCTGGAGCAAGAAACGAAGCATCAGTTCTTCGTCACGTTCCAATACACCTGAGCGCCCGCTCCTAGCAAACCAGTGACGTTTTTACGAATCGCTGCAGGGTTGTTGTATTGACCGAGGTGCACATGGGTTGCGGTTTCCATGGCGCGCAGCTGAATCTGCTCGGCGATTTTCTTTTTCTCGGCATCATTCGCCGCAGCGATGAATTTCACTTTCAGCTCTTCGATCTGCTTGTCATCTTGCCAGCCAAACCAACCTTTTTCACCGGTCGCATTCATCATGGCCATCGTGATCGGGTTCAGAATATCGCCTGCGGTCCAAGCAGTCATGAAGGCATTCCAGCCGCCAGCGTTAGGAGCATCTTTCTTGGCTCGGCGAGCCACCAAAGTCGCCCAATCCATTTGCGGCATGTCAACCTTGAAGCCAGCTGCTTCCAATTGCTGCTTAGCCACCAAAGGCAGTTTGGCGATCGCGGCCAAATCAGTGGGGCGCATCAGAACGACCGGTGTGCCGTCATAACCCGCATCTTTGAGCATGGCAGCAGCCTTTTTCGGATCAGCCGTGCCGGTGTAAATACCGGTGTTGTCGCTGGCAAAGGGTGTGCCGCAGGGGTACATGCTTTTGCAGAATTTGAAGAGGCCAGGTGTACCCACTTGGGTTTTCAAATGCGCTTCTTGGCCAAGAGCCACCATCGCGGCTTGGCGAATCTTCACGTTGTCAAAGGGCTTGTGCAAATGGTTGAAGCGGAAAATAAATTGCGTGCCGGCGGGCGACATATCGAAAATCTCAATGTCTTTTTGCGTTTTGAGGGAGGAATATTGCTCGAATGCCGGTTGCTCCACGATATCGACCTCACCTGCGATCAGAGCGTTGTATTGCGTTTGCGCATCGCGGATGATGACCCACTCGACGCGATCGACTTTCACGACTTTGCCGCCGGTCGTGCCATTGGGCACCTCTTGGCGCGGTTTGTATTTTTCATTCTTCGTATAGATCACGCGCTCGCCGGGTTTGAAATCAGCGGGGTTAAATTTATAGGGGCCTGAGCCGATGTGTTCTTTGATTTGCTCCGTGCCGGGCGTGGCGGCAATGCGGGCGGGCATGATGAAAGGCACGTTAGATGACGGCTTGCCCAAAGCATCAAGCATCACGCCAAAGGGCGTTTTGAGCTTAATGGTGAAGGTCTTGGCATCCGGCGTGGCCCAGCTGTCAATGCTGCGCATGAGAGCGCCGCCAAAGCTATCGCGGCTGCCCCAGCGCTTGAGCGAGGCCACAGCATCTTCGCTGGTGACGGCTTTGCCATCATGAAACTCCAAACCATCGCGCAAGGTAAACGTCCAGAGCAAATTGTCTTTCGACACGCTCCATTTATCCACCATCTGCGGCTTGACCACGCCTTGCAAATCCGTGCCAAAGAGCGTGTCATAGATCATGTAGCCGTGGTTACGGGTGATGAAGGCGGTGGTCCAGACCGGGTCGAGCACGGTCAGGTTGGCATGCGGAATCACCTTGAGCGTCTTGGCCTGCGCATGCGCGGCCATAGGGCTGAGCAGCGCTGCGGCGAGGCTAATGGCAACAGCCAGCGAGCTGAGGGTGGGCGAGACAAATGTGTAGCGTTTCATGATTTCAGCATTCCAATTAAAAATCTTGTTCCACAATGTAGCCTAATAATCTCAATCTATCGTCATGGAAATTACCAGTTTTGGTGCATCGCACCTGTCCCAGTTGATTCACTCTAAGCAAGTCTCCTGCCAAGAAGTGATGCAAGCCAGCCTCGCGCGCATTGCGCAGGTGAATCCACGGGTTAACGCTATCGTGAATCTGCGGCCCGCAGATGAATTGCTGATGGAGGCGCGCCAACATGATGCGCTGCTTGCACAAGGCCGCAGCAAAGGCTGGCTGCATGGCATTCCACAGGCCATCAAAGACATCTCGCCT
>JANMDE010000269.1:0-3899 GCA_031376105.1 Variovorax sp.
CTTGGGCGGCGATTAAGGTTTCACTCATTGGTGTTCCTCGCCCAAGTAAGCGGCTTGTACGCCCGCATCGGCGCGGACGATGGCTGGCTTATCGCTCGCAATCACCTGCCCATTGACCATCACCGTGAGGTGATCAGCCACTGCAAACACGGCATCCATATCGTGCTCCACCAGCAGCATCGCATGATCTGTTTTGAGCTTGAGAAGTAGCAGTACCATGCGTTCGGCCTCGGCTGTGCCCATGCCTGCGAGCGGTTCGTCGAGCAGCAGCACTTGCGGCTCGGTGGCCAGCGTCATGGCGATTTCTAGCTGGCGCTGCTCGCCGTGGCTGGCCGCGCCTGCAACCGTACTTCGACGCTCGGTGAGCATGGCCAGCTCCATTGCTCTCTCTGCGCGTGCGTTCACAGCCGCTTGTGCGGACGCACGCGAGAGCCAGCCGAGTGGGTTGAAAGCGAAAGGTTGATTGCGCGATTGCGCGGCGAGACGGATGTTGTCCCACACGCTGAAGTTGCGAAAGATATTCGTCTTTTGATAACTGCGGCCAAGGCGCTGGCGCGAGATGCGCTCGGCACTCCAGCCAGTGATGTCTTGGCCTGAGAGATGTACGCTGCCCGAGGTGGGCGGCAAATCGCCAGAAAGAAGATTGGTGAGCGTGGATTTGCCGGCACCATTGGGGCCGATCACGGCATGTAAGCGGCCGGGCCAAAGATCAATATTGACTTCATTCACAGCCGCCAAGCCGCCGAAACGCTTAGTGAGGTTTTTGGCGGACAGCACTGACGTAGAGGCGGCGTTCATTTTGAATCGTCTTTCCTCGCCAACCATTTCGACACCAGCCCCAAGATGCCACGCGGTGCAAGAATCACCAGCGCTACGATGAAGAGCCCCATCCACATTTGCCAATGCTTGCCGGTTTGAAAACTTCCAATCGCAGGCAAGTCTTTAAACAAATGCAGCAGATATTCAAATGAAAACGCACCAATCGCTGCGCCTGCAAAATTACCCATACCGCCTAAGATCACCATCATGATGGCATGCGCGCTCATGTGAAAGCCCATGAGCTCAGGGTTGACAAAACCGGTTTGCGCTGCCCACAAATAACCAGCCAAGCCAGCCAAGCCTCCCGCCAAAGTAAACGCGGCGAGCTTGTGCGAAAAGGTAGCAAAGCCTAGCGCCCGCATACGATGCTCATTCGCGCGAATGCCGGCGAGCGCACGGCCAAACGGGCTGAAAAGCAAGCGGCGCAAGAAGGCGTACACGCCCACCATGCAGAGCAGCACGAGGTAATAAAACACCTTTTTGTTTTCTAAATCCACTATACCCGCAACGGGCTTGAAGTTGATATACAAACCATCCGAGCCGCCTAGCGACTTGTTGTCAAAGAAAATAAAGTACACCATCTGCGCAAAAGCCATCGTCACCATGATGAAGTAAATGCCATGCGTGCGCACCACGAAAAAACCGATGATGAGCGCGGCCAAAGCGGAGGCGAGCACGGCCACAGGCAGCGTCCACCAAAAGCTCACGGCTTCAGATTGCGGCGTGATGAAGGCCAGCGCATAGCCTGCCAAGCCAAAAAAGGCCGCATGCCCAAGCGAGACCAAGCCAGTCACGCCTTGCAGCAGATCCAAGCTCATCGCAAAAATCGCCATGATCATCATGCTGGCCATGAGGTTGGCTGAATACTCGCTGCCGAAAAACGGAAACACCGCCAAGCCGCAAACGGCAATGGCCAACAGCACATTCACCATGCGCGGCAAAATTTCTAAATTGGCTTGTGGCGCAGACATAAAAATGCTTTCAGGCTTTGAACAAGCCTTCTGGTTTGTAGAGCAACACCAGCGCCATCAGCACATACACCAGCATGCCCGAGACCTGCGGCAGCAATACCTTGCCAAAGGTATCCACAAAGCCCACCAGCAGCGCAGCAATCAAAGCCCCGCGCACCGAGCCGATGCCGCCGATCACCACCACCACAAAGCACATGATCAACACCGAGCTGCCCATGTTCGGGTACACGCTAGAAATCGGCGCAGCGATCATGCCTGCAATCGTGGCCAAGCCCACGCCGAGCGCGAACACGAGCGAATGAATCAGCTTGATGTTAATGCCGAGGGCTTCCGTCATTTCTCGGTTGAATGCACCAGCGCGGATTTTCATGCCGAGGCGGGTTTTGGAGATTAAGAGATACAAGCCCAGCGCGAGCAAGAGGCACAAGCCGCTCATAAACAAACGATACACGGGATAAGACAGATTGTCTGTCAATGGGATCGAAGCAGCCAGCAGCTCGGGGATTTTCACGCCATGCACATCATCGCCCCAAATCATAGAGCGACCTTCTTCAAAAATGTAGATCAAACCGAAAGTGAGTAACACTTGATCTAAATGATCGCGGTGGTAAAAATGCTGAATCAATAATTTTTCTAGTAGCAGCCCAAAGACGACGGACAGCGCCGTACCTGCCAAAATGGCCAACGTCAAGCTATCTAATTGCAGCGAAAGCGACCATGCTAAGTAGGCACCCAGCATATAAAAACTGCCATGCGCGAGATTGACCACGCCCATGATGCCGAAGATCAGCGTGAGGCCAGCGGCGAGCATGAACAGCAGCAGCCCGTATTGCACGCTGTTGAGCAATTGGATGAGGAAGTTGGCGAAATCCACGGATATTCACTAAAAATAGAAACACAGAACCCACAGAAATTGCACAAAAGACACAGAAAAATCCAGTGTCTTCTGCAGCTTTCTGAGTTTTCTGTATTCCTCTTTTTGGCTTGAAAGCCTATCAGCCCATCTTGCAGCCAGCACCAGAATCAGCCACCGCTTTGGCAGCAATGCCGATCACTTTGTTTTCTTTGTTTTCTACTTTGCGCAAGTAGATATCTTGAATCGGGTTGTGGGATTTGCTCATGCTCCACTTACCGCGTGGGCTGTCGATTTTGGCGTTTTCCATCGCGGCATACAGCGCGGCTTTGTTGTTCAAGTCGCCTTTGACGGCATTGGCACCTTGGATCAGCAACAAGCCAGAATCGTAGCCTTGCACGGCATACACATCGGGCTGCAAGCGGAAGGCTTTCGCGTATTCAAGGCGGAATTTGCGGTTGTTCGCGGTATCGAGCGAATCGCTGTAATGCAGCGTGGTGAGGATGCCATTGGCTGCATCGCCAGCGGCATCGAGTACGCCTTCGGTAAGGAAGCCTGAGCCATAGAGCGGAATGGTTTTATTCAAGCCTGCCGCTGCGTAATCACGGATGAATTTGGCTGCACCGCCACCTGCGAAGAAGCAGGCCACAGCATCGGGTTTGATCGCGGCGATTTCAGTCAGCAGCGCTTGGAATTCCACATTGGGGAAGGGCAGGCCGAGCTTTTTCACAATGGTGCCGCCAGCTGCGGTGTAGCTTTGCTCAAAGCCTTCCATGGCCTCTTCGCCTGCTGCGTAATTCCAGGTGATCCACACAGCTTTTTTGTGGCCGCGATCGGCCATCACTTTGCCCAAACCCAGCGTGGGCTGCGAATTGGTGAAACTGGTGCGGAAGACATTCGGGGCGCATTGAGCACGCGTGGCAATATGTACGCCTGCATTGGGGATGATGCTCAGCACGCCCGATTCACGCGCCACACGATGAATGCCCATCTGCACGCCGGAATGCACGGTGCCGACCAACACATCTACTTTGTCGCGCTGCACGAGGCGCTGCGCATTTTCAATGCCTTTGGCGGGGTTGGATTCATCATCCACCTTGAAATACTCAATCTCACGGCCACCCAGCTTGCCGCCTTGCTCATTGATGGCCATGCGAAAGCCATTTTCAATCGCCACGCCCAGTTGAGCAAAGGTACCGGTGTAAGGCAGCATCAGGCCGACACGGATTTTGTTGGTTTGGGCACGGGCTGTGTTG
>JANMDE010000288.1:0-1551 GCA_031376105.1 Variovorax sp.
GTAGCCGGCATAGATCCTGCGCAGAGCGCTATTGATTTGAGAGTAAACAACGCGCCAATATTCACACCAGCTGCGTGATGGGTCTGAAAAAACGAAGGCTTTCTCGGTCGGGCGCGGCCAGCAAAGCAATCATCGCTACAAAAGATCAGCAGCTCATCGTATCCCGCACAGCGCGCTAAGAAGGAAAGCCCTCGGCTTTTTCAGGCACGTCGCGCAGCAGGCGAGCGGGTGGCGTGAAACGTCGCCGCAAAGAGCGCTGCCAACTAGCGCCACGAAAATGCCACAATCACCGTCATGAGGTACAAGTTCTCTGACTTAGTCAGCATCCATCCCAACGGGAGCGTCTCCCCCAAACAGCCGCTCCGATACGGGAGCGTCGCGCTTTCGCCGGGTATTTCTCTTGGCCGGGGCGTTTCTCTGAACGGCTTGGATCTTGCTTCCCGTGCGGGGCACGACATCGAGGCAGAGCCTGTTGACGGGGTGCTTCTGATCTCTCAGTTTTATAGCGCTTAGCTGGATAACGGGCAGCCGCCAGCAAAGCATGAGCAAATGGGGTGGGCAGCCCTGATGAAAATGCCACAATCACCGCATGTCTTTGACACACATCATCGTGCCCGCACAAGCTATCGCTCTAGGCTCAAGCAGCACGACCTAATTATCTCAAATGTGCTATATTTCTGACATGAAATGGGAGATCAAATACCACGACGAGAAGCTGCAGGCTGATGTCCTCGCGCTACCGGCAGGAATTTTGGCTAGATACTTTCATTGCACGGATCGCATGGTTGAGTTTGACCCGGATTTGGGGATGCCTCACACACGAGCCATGAGCGCAGGTTTGTTTGAGTTGCGTTTGAAATCCCGCGAAGGAATTGGACGTGTGTTTTACTGCACGTTGGTAGATCGCAAGATCGTCATGCTCCACCAGTTTGTGAAGAAGACCGATAAGACACCGCCCAAAGAATTGGCTCTTGCGCGCAAGCGAATGAAGGAATGGAAAAATGTTGACGCATAAACAACTTCGCACCAAGGCATTGGCCAATGCTGAGGTCAAGGCGGAATATGAAAAGCTAGGCGACGAATTTTCCCTGCTGGACGAGTTCTTAAGGGCGCGGGCCGCGCAAGGCCTCACCCAAGCTCAAGTAGCAGAAAAGATCGGCACCACGCAGTCTGCAGTTGCGCGGATGGAGTCGGGCAGCGGTAAGCATTCGCCATCTCTTGCAACGCTGACGAGGTATGCAGACGCATTGGGATGCAAGCTGGAAGTTCGCTTGGTTCGCAGGCCTCGGCCAGCGAGAAATTTAGCGACTCGCTCAAGCCCAGCAACACCGAAACGCGTTGCGGCTTGAGGCCAAAAGAGCGCTTGATTTGTAACTACATTGTAGTTATCATTGAGTGAAGAAAAGTCTGAGCTTTGAATGGGATGAGCGCAAATCTGCGGCAAACGCAAAAAAGCACGGGGTCAGTTTTGAGGAGGCGAAGTCGGTTTTCGTCGACGAGCAAGCCAAATTGATTGACGACCCTGATCACTCAGACGATGAAGACCGTTTC
>JANMDE010000165.1:0-8691 GCA_031376105.1 Variovorax sp.
AGAGACTGACGCTGCGGCTTCGTGCTGGCCGCTTCTGCTGTCTGAGGTTTCGCGCTACCCGCTCGCCTGCCGCCTGACGTGCCTGAAAAAGCCGAGGGCTTTCCTTTTTTTGCGCTCTGTGCGGGATACGCCGAGCTGCTAATCTTTTGTGGTGATGATGAGTTGGCTGGCCGCGCCCGACCGAGAAAGCCTTCGTTTTTTCATGCCCATCACGCAGCTGGTGTGGATGTTGGCTCGTCGTTTCTTACTATTAATTCAATAGCGCTCTGCGCAGATTCTATGTCGGCTATAGGCCTAAAACACTCTAAAAACATTTCCATAGCTTGCCTGTTCGATGCTGCCACGGCGCAAAAACTTCACCCAATACACGCAGGCCTTTTCAGTGAATAAGATATAGTGCTTTCAACGCAAACCTCCCGCAGCTGATTTAGCAAGCGGGGCGAGTAGGCGATATGGGCGACAGGATCACGAGACATCATGAATACTGTAATCAGAGACTGCAGATGCCATCTCAACCCAGAGCAAAAGCGGCTTGCGCAGCATTTGCCGCGCCGCTCATCGGGCTTGCCAGCCAGTTTGTTTTTTCGGCCAACTTGGGCATGCCAAGATAGGCTCTCAGCTGAATTAAGCTGCGCTCCAAGGAGAAATTGATGGCTGTTTTGATCGAAGCAATTTCCGTAGTTGTTCGTGCCGACGAATTGCTGAAAAAATTCCCCGGTGGCTGGGACGCTTTCAAAAGCATCGTCCCGAACCAAACTCTGTGCGCTGATAATGAGATTGTCAGACTTGGATTCATGAATCCTCAAGATGTTGAGTTATTCATCAAAAAGCTACAGAGGGTTGGTCTAGAGTTCTTGCGTGACGGGGAGGCAATTGATATTGCTGTGGCAGACCAGACGCGCGGCCTTTCTTCGAAATGCTCATGGCTTGAGTTCGGCCATGTAAATATAGACGGCAACGGCCCTCGTGTAGCTGCGTGTCAGTTAGTTGGAAGTCGCGTAAAGCAGGTGGTCACCCCAATTGACTGGAAATTTGAAGCATCATTGAGTTCAACTTACAGTTTTGTTCCAAGCGAGCACGCAGCGAAGGGCATGAAATATCTTCGCCACGAAAATGGCCTTGACGTATACCTCAACCCAATCACCGGGCAAGAAATGTATATGGGTCGTACTAGCGAGTAGTAGCCCAACCTTGCATTCGAGAGGGACTGGCTACGCCAGTCCCTCAATTCATTCATAAAATCTCACGACTATGAACCCGAAGCTGACGAAATGGTTGCGCTGGCTTGATGTTATCAAGCTCGAAGTTCAGGACTTGGTCATCGCAAAGCGGACGTTCCACGAGGTTCAGGCACTCATCAGGGACAACCCGCTGCTGCATCAGCCGACTTCCTTCTACGACTTTCTGGCTCGCACATATGTTTCGCACGTAGTCAGCGGCGTACGCCGTCAGATCAAATGCAGCGACCAGAGCATTTCTATGGCCGGGCTGCTTGAGGAAATGATCGAGGAGCCTCAGATCCTCTCACGAAACTATTTCGTAGGTCTATACAACGGCTCAGGCGTCGAAAGTCTGGCCGACGCCGACTTCAACAACTTCGCGGCAGTTGGCTTGCCACACATCGATCCCAGCCTCGTCTCTGCCGACCTCACCCAGCTTCGTGAAGCTTCTCAACGTTGCGAAGACTACGCGGACAAACGAGTCGCCCATCGCGACAAACGAGAGCCAAAGGAGCTTCCCACGTTGAACGAAGTGGATTCATGCATTGACTTGCTCGACAAACTATACGTAAAGTATTTCTTGCTCTTTCATGCAAAGTCCATGGAGTCGCTACTTCCCACCCGTCAATACGACTGGAAGGCGGTTTTCCGCGTGCCTTGGATCGCTCCAGATGCGCATGAAATCTAACCCTGTGTCCTAGCAAATTGCCTTCGACAGCCGCTGAGCACGAAAGTTAAAAATTAATGCCTTCCTAGATGCAACACGCATCTATCGTTGCACAGAATTGTTGTTTTAGCCTTGCCAATACTCCGCAAGCTGCTATGGTTTAAAAAGCGAAGCGAAGCGTTTCTGAGCGCAGTGCTTTACCCGAGCGCCCCATGCACTGCCCAAAACTCCCCGGGGCTGAGCACGGCGTAGCGGCCTGCGCAGGCGAGCAGGGCTTTGTCGCCGGTGATCAGGTATTTGGCTTGGAATTGCTTCTCGGCGGCGAGCAAGGTGCCCAAAATGGCTTGGTCGAAAGGGTCTGTCAGCTCGGGGGCGTGGTGGGGTTCGGGGTTGACGCTTTCCGCTTCGAAGCTCAGGCAATCGACCAGATCGGTGATTTCTGCATCGCTCAGGCCATGTCTAGCGCGCAGTTTGGGTAGCACCCGGCGCAGCTCGTCCAAGATGTAAGGGCTCAAGCACACTTGCAAGGAGCCGCTGCGCCAAGCGGCCAAGATGCGGCCCGGCAGGCTGGCGGGATACGCCAAGCCACTCACCAAGACATTCGTGTCCAGCACGACACACAGCGCCATAGCTCGTGCTTCTCTGAGGGTTTGCCGGTTTCAGGCGCGCTGGCGCAGCGAGGCAACGGCGGCATCGATCTCGGCCATGCCAACGCTTTCTGGCGTTTGCGCAAAGCCCTGCGCCAAGCGCTGCGAGAGCGCATCAAAGCGCCCCTGCATGCGGCGAATCCGCTCAAACAGCCGCGCATCGATCAAGGCCGCGATGGACTTGCCATCTTTGTTGATCACGATGCTATCGCTTCGGTAATGCACGCTATTGAGCATATCGCCAAGGTTTTGGCGGAATTGGACGGCAGTAGTTTCAGTGATCATGCTGGTCATTATGATCGATATGATCAAAAGTATCAAATTCAGCCATTTCGCCTGAAGCGATCCGAGCGGGGAAATAGGGTGAGATGGGGAGTTTTCTTGGCTATCCGGCTCAAATCGCCTCAATATCAAACACCTGCCGCAGATAGGCGAGGTATTTTTCATCGTCGCACATGCCCTTACCCGGCGAGTCTGAGAGCTTGGCTACGGGCTGGCCGTTGCAGCGGATCATTTTCATGACGATTTGTAGGGGCTCGTGTTCGGGTGGGTCGCCCAGATCGTTGGTGAGATTGGTGCCGATGCCAAAGGCCAGCAGGCAGCGGCCTTTGAAGCGTTGATAGAGCTCAATCGTGCGCGGCACGGTCAGGCCGTCGGAGAAGATCAGCGTTTTGGTGCGCGGGTCGACGCGGTTGACGCGGTAATGCTCGATCATTCGCTCGCCCCAGCTGAATGGGTCGCCGCTGTCATGCCGGGCGCCGTCAAAGAGCTTGCAGAAGAACATATCAAAATCGCGCAAGAAGGCGCTCATGCCATACACATCAGAGAGCGCAATGCCCAAATCGCCGCGATACTCCTGCGCCCATTTTTCAAAAGCGAAGGTTTGGCTGTCGCGCAGACGCGGGCCCAAGGCTTGCGCGGCCTGCAGGTATTCATGCGCCATCGTGCCCAAAGGCGTGAGGCCCAGGGTGCGGGCGAAATGCACATTGCTCGTGCCAGCAAATTGCCCTGCGCTGCTCGTGCCCAGCTCGCTGGCTAAAGTGCGCAAAACATGTTCTTGCCAGACTCTGGAATAGCGCCGGCGTGTGCCGTAATCAGCAATTTTTAACTCTTGCAATTCAGGCTTCTTCAGTAGCGATATTTTATGAGAAAGTCGCTCTTCGCCCTTGTATTTACTGGTAAGTTTGCTATCATTTTTAAAGTAAACTTCATTCACGATAGCGAGCACAGGAATTTCAAAAAGAATCGTGTGCAGCCATGGCCCTTTGACTGAAATTGCTAACTCGCCATTGGCCTGCGGCTCCACGCTGATGCACTTTTCATTGAGTCTGAAAAGCCCCAGAAAATCCACAAAATCACTTTTGATGAAGCGCATGCTGCGCAGATAATCCAGCTCTGGTTCTGTGAATGACAAGCTACACAGTGATTTGATCTCTTGGCGAATTTCATCGGCATACTGCGCCAAATTCACGCCTGCGTTGCGGCATTTGAATTTGTACTCCACCTGCGCACCCGGAAATTGATGCAACACCACTTGCATCATGGTGAATTTGTAGAGGTCGGTATCGAGCAGGCTGGTGATGATCATGAGAAAAATGGGGTTGCAGACCGCATCGTACCAAAGCGCTCAATCGCCATCAAACAATCGCTTCCGAGCCTGCGACACCAATACCATGTGCGGCAAAGTCACTGCCGCTAATGCCACCACCAACCAACGCAGCCATTCGCCTTCCCAGCGCGCAGGCTGCGCAAGCATCGGCAGCTGCCACCACAAGACCGCCAGAGCAGCCCAAGTGAGCAGAAGTGTGGCTGATAGCAGCAACCAAGGCGATGCGAGATCTTCTCGCTGTTGCAAGCGCCGCATGCGCCACACATGAAAGCCCGAGTGATACAGGCCAAAGAAAATCGCAAAAGCCAGCAGGGGCGACAGCAGCGTATTGAGCAGCACCAAAGCCACCAGTTCTAACGCCAACACCTTAAGCTCCGCATTCAGCGCGCCTGCTCGCCAAGGCTGAATCACCGCAATGGCTGCCACCAACAGGGCCAACCACAAACCTGCCATACCCACCCACGCGGGCCACACCCAGCCGATGGATTCAGGCGCAATGGCCGTCACCCAGACCTTCAAATCTAGGCCCGACAACAGCACAGGCAGCATCACACTCGCTCCCCCTTGCACGATCCGAAGCAAGATCCGATGCTTGGCATCTGCTTGCATAGATGCGGCTTGCTCGCCAAAATGCCAGAGCGAAAGCAAGAGTAAAGCAAGCAAAGCCACGCCCGGAAATGAGATCAGAGCAGCTGCCAGCAAGACCACGCTGCCCAAATACATCGCAAAGCGCTTGATCATCACGCGGCCTTGCGCATCGCGCAGCAAGAGCACATCCATCGCGCCATGTGCGAAACCCAAAGTAATGGTGAGCAAAACAAACGACCACAGAGCCAAATGAGGCCATTGGCGCTCTGCCCAAGCCAATGCAAGCAGCGCTGGCAAAAGCCAAAGCCAATGAAGCGCAGGAGCACGATGCATGCTCATTCCCATCTCAATGCAGCGCGAATGAAGGGGCTGGCAGGCAAAGCCCGCATCACTGCCCAGCGATCTAGCCAACGCGATTGACCATGTAAAAATCGCGTGAGTGGCGCAGATGGCACGCGCTCAAATAAATCGACAAACAAATGAGGCGCCGCTTTCCAATCACGCTCCAGCACACGAAACAAGACTGTGTCCATCCAACGGTCTAGTGCGCCCGTCCGCCATTCGGGCGCTTGCCAGCCTTGCAAGTGGCCATGCTGGTTGATCTGAATGGACAAGGATCTAGCGAGAGATGTAGCGTGGTGTAGCGTGGCGCAAAAGGCATAGCCAGTCGAGGCGCGCAGCGTGCCCCCTGCTCTACCGATGCGAACCACTTGCTTTAGCTCAGGTAGAAAGCTCGGCCACAGCGGCAAAGCGCCTTGCTCACGGAAGCTGATTTCGAAATCATGGCAATGCCAGCGTGTGGCCAAAGCATCGCGTAACTCAGCATCTCCATTGACCGACGCATCGGCGCGAGAAATCCAGGTGCTTTCCACCAAAGCTTGCGTGGCGCTGTAGGGCAAACAATAGATGAAATGCAGCCCTTGCTCGCTCGGCTCAAATGCCATCAAATCGAGGCAGGCTGCATCGAAACAGGGGCTGCGCGATGTGATCTCCCAGCCACTGAAATGCTGCACCCATTCGCTCGCTTGCGCGGCAGCAGGCGGGCGCGAATCCAGCAGCAGCTTGGCGACATATCGATCTCCTTGTGTGGTGAGCAATTCAACGCCCTCAATGTGTTCTTTCACATCGACGACACCTGTGCCTCTGCGCCATTCAATATGTGATGCATTTGCTATTATTTTGAGAGCATCGTTGTAGAAAGTATCGGCTCGGATACTGGCATAGGCCACCTCACCCGATGACTCAACGCTGCGCTCAGCATAGCTCACGCGCCATTGCCGCCATTGCGTTTGCGCCAGTTGCCTCCAGCGCTCTGGCAACGCATCTGGCAAAGCCCAAAAACTCCAGGTGCGATCACGCACATACTCTGTTCTTGGCTCCACGATCAGAATGCGCAGATGAGAAAACTCTGGCGCGGCCAGCTCAACAGCCATCGACAAACCCGCGAGCCCCGCGCCAGCAATCACCACATCCCAATTTTTCACAGGCGGCCTCACGCTAAAGCGCTGGGAAAACCGGGAATGCGCTGCAATTCGTTGTGATGCGCTTGCAAGGCATCCGCATTGGGCGTTAACGTGTGTCCAGAAACTCCCAGCATCACTTTCGCAATACAACGTATTTTTTCAAAGCGTCCGAGTTGTATGCGCTGTTGCCAATACACTTCGGCTGGCGTTCGCATGATCTTGCGCCCAATGCCGCGATACAAGACACAAGCGATCTGAATCGCACGCCGATTCGGGCTTGGAATCGATGAAAACCCCTGCTCCGCCAAGGCATACAGTTGCTCCGCTTCTAAGAGCAAGCGCAACACGGCTGCATGCGTCTGCTGGCGGGTTGCTGCATGCCCTTGAAGTAAGTTGGCCAACTGCCAGTCATTGGGCAGCCATTGCGCAGGCAAATAACAGCGCCCGCGCTGAGCGTCTTCCATCACATCGCGGGCGATATTGGTCAATTGCATCGCCATGCCCAGCGCCACGGCAAAACGCTCGGCATCGCGGCCTGCGCCAAGAATAGGGCGCATCATTTGGCCCACTGTGCCAGCCACACCATAGGCAAAGCCCAGCACCTCTGAAAAACTCTTCATTTGCCTCGGATAGGCATCAGCCTGCAAAGTATCCAAGAACGAGCAGATTACCCGCTCATCGACATTCAATTGTTGAAGCAGCAGCCCCACCTCGCCACTGCGACTGGACTCTGCGCCGTGCTGAAGCACTTGCCGCCGATGCGCTTCAAACTGAGCCATGCGCTCACCTTGCGAGCCCAAATCTGGCTCGTCTACCAAATCGTCCATCCAACGCGCGAAGGCATAGAGTTGGGTGGCTTGCGTTCTTGCGCTTGGCGCTAAAAATCGCACCGCCCACGAAAAAGATTTGGCATGCGCATCCATGATGGCTTGCGGATCAGCCGCAAAGTCTCTCATGCCGCCGCCCTCAAAGTAGCCACTAAGCCAAGCATCAACTGCGCCACCACTTTGGCAGATGTGGCCACGCCCGACATACCCGAGCCAGAATGCCTGCCAGCACCCGCAAAATACAAATCCGACAATTTCGGCGAATGATTCGGAAAGCGAAGCGTGGCCGACTGCATCAATGCAGGCGTGATGGAAAAGCCACTGCCGTATGGGGCGAGCAGCTTGCTTTTGACGTATTGCGGGGTAAAGAAAAAATCATCCACGCATCAGTCTACCAAACCGGGCAATCTGCGCTCTTGCAAAGGCTAAACACTGAAAGCTCAGCGCGCTGGCCAACCTGCCAAAGCCCGCGCCCACGACGATCGCGTGGCGTGAGCGCATGGCAGGCTGCATCGCCGAAATCAGGTCAAAGCGCTTGCATTGCTTCCCGAATCTTCTGTTCGCGCATCATCTGGCGGATGGCGTAAATCGCAATCATACCGAAGCCAACTTTGTTAAACAAATCAGCAATGTTGTAAATCAACTCACGACCCACGCGAACATCGGGGGAATCTGACATCAGTGTGATCAAGAAGCCGAGCGGATAAATAGCCCAGCCGAACACGATGAAGAGCTTCAAGCGCGACAAGCCCTGCTTGATCGGCCCCAGCTTGTTGGCAGAGGCATTCGTCACCGCCGTGTAAAGGATAAAAATGATAAACAACCAAGCCAAGCAGCCGACGCCAAACATCGCCCAACCAATCACTGTCGGGCCTTTGGCAACGTTGATCGATGTTTCGCCAGCCCAGCCAAATAGAATCATCAAGATGTCTGCGACGATCACAAGAATAGCAACTGCAATTGCATCGTCACCACCCAGCATCTCTGGGAATTTATTGACGATCAACGGTGTGGTCACCAGCCAGTCAATGTATCGCAATACCGTGGGGTAGTCACCCTTGGCCAATGCCTCGGTACCAATGCCGTATTTGTAGTTGATAAAGGCATACATGATCGAAGCCATAAAGCAATACACCGCCGATGTGACGGCATTGCGGATTAAGTCCCTCATCCCCATTGATGAAAATACTCTTATCAATCGCGTAGAAATAGTTCACATACAACAGGCGTGTGCATTAAGTCATTTGAATAACGCGATCTGCGCGGTTAGACAGCACCTCGTTTTGCTCCGCAATCAGCATCGACATGCCCTGTATCTTCAACGCCAGCAGGGCATCGCGCGTCTGCTCCACCAACACGGGAGCGATGCCCTCGCAGGGCTCATCGAGCAGCAACAGCAGGGGTTCGGTCATCAGCACGCGGGCGATGGCGAGCATTTGCTGCTGACCGCCGCTCATTTGCGCGGCGGGGCGCGAAAGCATGGTTTTGAGTTGGGGAAATAGATCAAGGACGCGCATTTCGCGCTCTGCCAGCGCCTTGGCAGGGCCTTGGTAAGCAATCCGCAGATTGTCTTGCACGCTGAGCGCCGCAAACAATCGGCGGTCTTCCGGCACATAGCCCAAACCCAGTCGGGCGCGTTGATGCGCAGGCAGATCTTGCAGCGCATGCTT
>JANMDE010000409.1:0-6047 GCA_031376105.1 Variovorax sp.
CAGTTTTGACTCAAATTTGCGGCTCAAACTGTGGTCTTTGGATGATGCGCGGCGGCACATGTTGCCTGCGATTGCGAGTAGCGACTTATTTTTGCCCAGCCTAGACGATGTGGTGCAGCTCAGTGGTTTGAATGATCCGCAGGCCATCGTGCACTGGAGCCATGATCTGGGTGCAAAGCAGGTGGTGCTCAAGATAGGCAGCGCAGGCGTTCTGGTGAGTGATGGCGTCGAGCAGCTGAAGATTGCCCCAATCACCGTAGAGGCCATCGATGCCACCGGTGCGGGCGATTGCTTTGCGGGCAATTTGTTGGCTCGCCTGAGCCTCGGTGACGATTTGAAAACAGCAGCCCGCTATGCCAACGCGGCAGCTGCATTGTCAGTGCAGGGATTTGGCGCAGTGGCCCCACTGCCTTTGCCCAAAGCCGTGCATAAATTGTTGGCGAGCCAAGCTTAAAAATCATGACAACCAGGAGACATCCATGCAGTATCTTTCTCGGAAATTCGTTGCTCCTCTTTTGATAGCGCTTTACGCAATATCTATGACGGCTGCAGCCCAAAATAGCTCTCAAAATACTGCACAGAATCCAAATCAGACCCGCTATATCCGCTTTGGCATCGGCCTCTCAGAAGATCATCCGCAAGGCATGGCGGTCAAGCGCTTCGCCGAGATCGTGGCCGACAAATCGCAGAGCCGCATCAAGATTGAGCTGTTTGCAGGTGGCAAGTTGGGTAACGACGTGAGCATGGTGGATGCGCTGCGACAAGGCAAATTGGAAATGACGGCGCCCGATACATCCAGTCTTGTGCGCCTCACGTCTGGTTTTGGCGTGATCAACTTTCCCTTCTTGCTGGCAACAGAGCAAGATGCCGACGCGTTGCTGGATTCTTCCTTTGGCCATGATTTGCTTGCTTCCTTGCCAGCGCACGGTTTGGTGGGGTTGGCGTGGTGGGAAAACGGCTTTCGTAATCTGACCAACAGCCGTGGCCCTGTGACGCGCCGCCAGGATTTGCTTGATTTGAAAGTGCGCGTGATGCCTAACGCGATGTTTGCTGACACCTTTCAAACACTGGGTGCGCAGCCGCTTAAGTTGCCTTTCCCTGAGGTGTATGCGAATTTGAAAGATGGCAAAGTGCAGGCGCAGGAAAATCCGTTGATCACGATTTACGCCAGTAAATTCTACGAGGTGCAGCAGCATCTCACGCTGTCTCGCCATGCGTACAGCGCTTGGGTCGTGATGATGGGCAAAGGCGTCTGGGAGAGTTTCAATGACGCGGATCGCGCCATCCTCAAAGCCGCCGCGCTCGAATCTTCCAAATACGAGCGCGATTTGATCCGCAGCCGCAATGCGCAAATGGTGGACGAATTGAAGAAGCTGGGCATGAAAGTGACCGAGCTAGAGCGCTCTGAATTGCCCTTGATTCGCCTGTCCACTCGCAAAGTGATTGACAAATATGCCAAAGAATTTGGCGAAGACTGGACGAAGAAACTGTATCTGCAATTGGCCATGAACGAACATCGCAAACTATTGGCCAAGCGGTAAAGATTTTTTGTCGGCTCATCTATATGAATTTACGTTTTGTAATACCATATCATTCACTTTGAAAAAGCCAGTGCCGATAATCGATACATGACCATTTCTGCATCGCATCCGTTTATTGCCGTTGACTGGGGCACGACAAGCTTTCGTGCGGCTTTGATTGCTCCTGACGGCGAAATTTTGAGTGAGTTGGCGCAACCGCGCGGTGTGATGAGCTTTAAGCATGGCGAATTTGCGCCTTATTTGATTTCCACCTGCGCGGGAATGACCAAGGCTGGTGGGCAGTCGTTCGTGCTCTCGGGCATGGTGGGCAGCAAAGACGGCATGGCCGAGGTGCCTTATTGCGCCTGCCCGGCTACGCCCATGGATGTGGCGCGCGGCGTGCGCTGGGCCGTGAAAGATCGCGTGGCGATTTCTCCGGGCGTGCGTTCTGAGCAAGACGATGTGATGCGCGGTGAAGAAATTCAGGTGTTTGGCGCAGCAGCCGTGTTGGGTGTGCGTGATGCTTACATGGTGTTGCCCGGAACGCACAGCAAATGGGTCAATTTGGAAGGCGGAGCGATCATGGGGTTCAACACCTTCATGACGGGCGAGTTTTATGCCATGCTGGCGCAACATTCTATTTTGGCTAAAAGCTTGCCTCAGCAATCCACAGCCTTTGAGCCACAGGCTTTTTTGCAGGGGATTGATTTTGCGTGTGGTGGCGAAAGTTTGCTCAACACAGCATTCAGTGTGCGCGTGAAGTCTCTCTTCAAACTGATGCCGCCAGAGCATGCCGCCAGCTATCTCTCGGGCTTGGTGATTGGTGAAGAGTTGGTATCGATGCAAGTGCAGCCGGGCGCAGAGATCGTGTTGGTGGGCTCGCAGCAATTGACAGAGCGCTATCAGATCGCCTTGGAGCATCTGGGTGCCCAGGTGCGCACACTGGGCAACCAAGCCGCATGGGCGGGTCTTTATCAGGTGTATCAGGCGCTCACTCGCCTTTGAAGCGGCCCGTGTTGAACACTGGCGTTTTACTTGCGCCAGCCGCCCGAGACGATCCACTGTACCGTGCCACTGGCGATCAGCATGGCCAGATAGGTCAGCATCTTGCCGTCGCGCCCTGTGATGATCAAGCCGACCAGCAGCACAGTCAGGCATACTATAAAATTAATAGCAAACTTTGCAATGAATGTAGGGGCGAGCGGCTTATTTTTCTTAAAAAATCGCCCACACAATGTGACCAACACCGCTACGCCAAGCGCGGGCAGCATGAAATTCAAAGCATGCAAGATGGCATCGATCACTCCCATGCGGACGGCTCCTGTCTCAGGCTTCAGGCCAGCGCGGCCAATAGCTTGGCATGCACACCACCAAAGCCACCATTGCTCATGCAGACGATATGGTCGCCCGGCTGCGCTGCGGCTTTGATTTGCGCGATCAATTGATCGATGCTGCTGGCTGTTGCGGCTAGGTGCCCCATGGGCGCGAGCGCTTGCGCGGCATCCCAATCGAGCCCGGCAGTGTGGCAAAAAGAGAGCGTAGCGGCCTCTAAACTCCAAGGTAGTTGAGATTTCATCGTACCGAGTTTCATGGTGTTGCTGCGCGGCTCAAACACAGCAAGGATGCGCTGCGCTTTCGTCTGCGGATCAGCATCTAAGCGAGCGCGCAGGCCATCGAGCGTGGTACGAATGGCGGTGGGGTGATGCGCAAAATCGTCATAGACGGTGATGCTGCCGGCATCACGCTTGATTTGGCCGCGAATTTCCATGCGCCGCTTGACGTTTTGAAACTGCCCTAAGGCCCGCGCTGCCACCTGCGGACTCACACCCACATGCTGCGCAGCTGCAATCGCTGCCAAAGCATTGAGCTGGTTGTGCACGCCGCTCAGAGCCCACTGCACCCGCGCCATCGCTTGGCCACGTTGCAACACGGAGAAATCATGCGCTGCGCCTTGCGCTGTCCAGTCTGACACAGCCGCTCCGAAGCTGGCCACTTCACTCCAACAGCCCTGATGCAATACCCGTGCAAGACTCTCCTCCAACCCATTGGCCACCACGCGCCCGCTGGCTGGCACCGTACGAATCAAGTGATGAAACTGCCGCTCAATCGCCGCAAGATCATCAAAAATATCGGCATGATCAAACTCTAAATTATTCAGCAAGGCCGTGCGGGGTCGGTAGTGAACGAACTTGCTGCGCTTGTCGAAAAAAGCGGTGTCGTATTCGTCCGCTTCAATGACGAAATAGGTTTCCCCCAACCGGGCTGAGACGCCAAAATTCAAGGGCACGCCGCCCACTAAAAAGCCCGGATTCAAACCTGCGTCTTGCAGAATCCAAGCGAGCATCGAAGTGGTGGTCGTCTTGCCATGCGTGCCTGCTACAGCGAGCACATGTCTGCCTTGCAAGATGTTCTCAGACAACCACTGCGGGCCGCTGGTGTATGCCGCACCTTCATCCAAAATGGCTTCCATCAGTGGAAATTTGGGCGAGCCATCGGGCAAATGCGCCCGGCTGACCACATTGCCGATCACAAACATATCCGGCTTCAAGCGTATCTGATCTGCACCAAAGCCTTCGATCAAATCAATGCCCAAGGCACGCAATTGATCGCTCATGGGCGGATACACACCTGCATCACAACCCGTCACGGTGTGGCCAGACTCTCTTGCAAGCGCGGCCAAGCCGCCCATGAAGGTACCGCAAATGCCGAGAATATGTATGTGCATCGCAGGATTCTAAAGCAAGTTCACTATGGATTTCATAGCAAGCTGCACAGATTCTATTGGGGCTGATGGCTTGATTTACAAAAATCTAGATCGTTAATCGGCGATCACGATGCACCACTACAGGACGCGGTTAAACCACCACACTGACAAAGAGGCCGATATCACAGCCAGCAAAGCAGCAAGAAGCGCCAGTAAACCAGAAATCTCTGTCTCCTTTGTTTCGGTCGAAATCCGAGAACTCAGCTTTTCATACACCTTCGTTAAGTCTGCGGCACTGCCTGCATAAAAATAATCAGCAGCCGTGCGATCCGCCACGGCTTTTAATGTCGCCTCGTCCAACCGTACGCGCATGCTCCAACCTTCAAATCCAATCGTCTCGCCATCCACAGTGCCAATCCCTACGGTGTAGACACGCACGCCTCGCTCGCCGGCCATCTTGGCCGCTTCCATCGGGTCAACCCCGGTGGTGCGTTGACCATCGGTGAGCATGATCACGGCCGCCGAGTTGTAGGAACCGGGTGGCACCGGGGTATGCTCTTTTTTCTCTTTCTGCGGCTCGGTGATCGGGCGAGCAGCCAAGCGCGGCGCACCCATTTGCTCGAGGGTGATACCCGCATCGGGGAACAATGTCGCTAGCGAGATCACGATGGCATTGCCAGTGGCCGTGCCGCGTTGCAATTGAAAGCGGTCAATCGCTTGCACCAAATCTTCGCGGTTGAGCGTTGGGTATTGCGCCACCTGCGCTGCACCTGCAAAGGCCACGATACCGACCCTCACTTCACGCGGTAAATCAGCTAAAAACTTCTTCGCAGCTGTCTGCGCAGCGACGATTCGCGTGGGCTGCACATCGGTGGCGCGCATACTGCCGCTCACATCCATCGCCAAAATAATCGTCTTCTGATTCGATGGCAGTGAGATCACCGCCATCGGGCGTGCTGCGGCGAAAAGCATAGCAGCGAGTGCGGTAAGAAAAAGGGCGGGTGGCACATGGCGCCGCCAAGCAGCTTGCCCGGCCGCGGCTTGCTTAATGATCGAAAGCGAAGAGAAATTCGCAGCCATTTTGCGACGGCGTTTGAGCAGCCAGACATACCACAGCACCAGCAAAGGCAGTAGCAAGAGCAGCCAGAGGAATTCTGGCCAGAGAAAATTCACGCTCGGAAATTTCATGATTCAAGCCACCTTTTGTGATGAGGGTGCGCCATAGCGGCGACTTTTTCTGCGGCGCTGTGCTGCAAAGCGGATCAAGGCATCTGCAATATCGACTTCAGTTGACAATTCCAGTGTATCCACGCCAGCGCTCGCCAGGCCTTCGCGCAATTGCGCTTCTTTTTCATTGGAAATTTCAGCAAAGCGGCGGCGAAAACTGGGATTGCAATCGACCAGTTGCGTTTCGCCTGTTTCGGCGTCACGAAAAGTGATGAGCCCAAAATCGGGCAGTTGCAATTCGAGAGGATCGGT
Organism: Variovorax sp.; assembly: GCA_031376105.1. Lineage (GTDB taxonomy): Bacteria > Pseudomonadota > Gammaproteobacteria > Burkholderiales > Burkholderiaceae_C > JANMDU01. The sequence continues at coordinate 5,704 of JANMDE010000409.1, forward strand.
CAGTCGCACCGCCACCACATCATGGCGGCGTGCAAGCTGCGCCAAAGGTTTGTCCCACCCCGGTACACTGAAAAAATCCGACACCACAAACACCGTGCTGCGCCGCTTGATCATATGCGCCGCGGCATCGAGCAAATGCACGAGCTGAGTTTCTTGGCTGCCGATTTTGGCTTGATGTGCGAGCAGCTCATGCGCCAAATGCAACACATGACGGCGGCCCGAGCCTGTGGGCAGCATTTTGTCGATACCGACACCATCGCCACCGCCATACAGCAAAGCCCCCACACGGTTGCCATGCCCCGTGAGCACGCGAGCCAGGGAAATGGTCAGTTCATTACAAACAT
>JANMDE010000511.1:0-9437 GCA_031376105.1 Variovorax sp.
CAACAAGAGGCGGTAGTCGCGAAGGCAATGCTCGTGTACAAGGGCCAGCACTACACCATGAGCAACCTCGCTCAAGAACTCCTCAAGAAGGTTGGTTTCAAGAGCAGCTCTGTTCGTGGCCCGTCTCATTGGGCCAACGCAAAGGGCACTGCCGTTACCGCGCTTTGGCAGCAATGGACCGAAAAGCAGTCGCCGAAAGAGTGACGGCTAACCCTTCCTTCAAGCGGACGTGCCTTCGGCACGCCGCTTAAGTCAAACGTTAAACCTCTCAGGTATTTCGCATGTTCAAGTTTGAATGGGATGATCAGAAGGCCGCAAGCAATTTGTCGAAACACGGTGTATCGTTCGACGAGGCGGTAAGCATTTTTGGCGACGGACGGGCACTGACGTTTTCTGACACAGATCACAGCGAGCTAGAAGATAGAAGTCGAACATACGGAATTTCCAACAAGTCACGGCTTTTGGTGGTAGTCCACACCGAGCGTCGCAACGGCATACGAATCATCAGCGCCCGAAAGGCAACACGATATGAAAAAAGCATCTATGAAAATGACTGACCACGACATTCCCGAATTGAAGCGTGACGCGCTTGGCGCAGGTGTTAGGGGCAAGTACCTGAAGCACTTCTTGCAAGGCAGTAATGTCGTGGTTCTCCAGCCTGAAATCCAAAAGGCCTTTCCTACCTCTGAGGCTGTCAACAAGGCGCTGGCGAGCATGTTGGCCTTTGCGCAGGAAACGCAAGGTTTAACTGGTCGCTCAGCTAGGACAACGCGCAAGCGCCTCGCCGCATAGCTTCGACGTTAATCTACCCAAACAGCCAGCGCAACAGCGATTTTTAAGGGAAATCGGCTTCTAGCCGTTATAGATATTGCGCTAGGCGCTACAGATTTAATAGCTAATCTGCACGCAAACGGTGTTTAAAGGCTGCGCAGCTTCTATGCCGACAAGAAGCCATTTTTGCTTTAAAAATCCCACCAAGGTAACACCTGCGTCATCTTCAGCACTTTGCCGCTTTGCAAAGGCGCGTAGCCTGCGATCTTGGAAAGCTCACGCAGCCAAGCCGCGCTCTTGAGTTGTTTGGCCAGCAACTGAACCGCAGGATCGGCCAATGCCTGGGCATGGCAAACCAAGGCATAGCGCTCTTGCACGATAGGCACGAAGCCTAAGCCTTGCGCGGCTGCTGCGGCTTGTATGCCAAGCGCTACATCCGCCCTGCCTTGCGCCACGGCGAGCGCGGCGGCTTGGTGGGAGGGCTCGGATTTCTTGTAGCCTGTGAGGGCCGCTTTCGCAATGCCCTGCTCTGCCAGCAATTCGTCGAGCAACACGCGCGTGCCTGTGCCTGCGGGGCGGTTGACGAAACGCAGGCTGCGCTCGGCCACTTCGGCGAGATTTTTGATTTTGAGTGGATTGCCTCGCCCTAAGATCAAGCCTTGGCTGCGCTGCACAAAGCCTAGGATTTTGTGTTGACCGGGTATGAGCAGGCTTTTGTAGGTGCGTGCGGCGAGCGAATCGGCAAGCGCGGGCAAGCGCGTATGAAAACCGGCCACGAGGCAGCGGCCATCGTTTAACGCTCTGAGCGCATCTAGGCTGCCTGTGAAGCTGATGTCTAGATGCAGCTTGGAAATAGCTGCATGGGTGCGCAGGCGCGAGAGGGCTTCATCGTGGCTGGCGTGCAGCGCGATCACATGGGTGCTGGGATCGAAAGCAAGCGCTAAGCCGCGCTCTAGCTCGGCTTGCAGGGCTTCGATTTGTGGGGCGAGCCTAGCCAGCGCTTGCGCTTCGGCATAGATCAGGCGCTGCGCAAACGGCGTGAGCTGGGCTGCTTGGCCTCGCTCCCAAACGAGCAAGGGCTGACCCAACGCCTTTTCCCAGCGCTTGAATTCACCCCACACGTGACGATACGAGAGGCCCAGCGCTTTGGAGGCCGCCAAAATGGAGCCGCTCTCTGAGACTGCACGCAGGGTGGTCAGCATGAGATTGCTCAAGTTGCCTGTTTGCGCTTTGGCTTCACTGAGGTTGTAGGCGAGATGGATGTGCTGCATGTTTGTGAGTGTAGTGTGCTGCTTGTTACTGTCGTGGTGGGATCGCACGACCTGCGCGCTTTGCTCCGTGTCCCCCCGGCGGCGTTGGGTCTTATTTTTTTTCCGGCAGGTCAGTTTCGCCGCCTCCTCCTTTACCTACGCAAAGCGCACAGGTCGCGCGATCTTGCGAGCAGGTTGGCGTGCAAAAATCGGGCTGTTGCAAATTCTGTTCGCAGCCATCGACATGGTGCATCCACCGCAGTGAGGTCAAGGAGGAATTTGGGCGAAGCTCAAAGGGGGACACGAACGGAGGTGGGTGTGCCATGGCGATGGCGGGCTCAGCGACCAACTACGAGCGAAAAAAGGTCAGAATCCCCTGATGGCAGCAGGAAACCCAGCAAGGGCACAATAGAAGAATGACTGAAAGCCTCCAAAAATCCCTCATGTGGTTCCGCCGCGATTTGCGCGCCACCGACAATGCGGCGCTGTATCACGCGCTCAAAAGCAGCAAACAGGTTTATTGCGTGTTTGTGTTTGACAAAGAAATCCTGGATCTGCTTCCCAAAGCGGATCGCCGCGTGGAATTCATCCAGGAATCTTTGGTGGATTTGCAGACGCAGCTACAAAAGATGGCAGGGAAGAATGCGCCCATGCTGATTGTGCGCCACGCTTGGGCGAATGATGAAATTGCGCGCTTAGCCAAGCAGCTTGGCGTGCAAGCGGTGTTTACCAACCATGATGACGAGCCGCAAGCCTTGGCGCGAGATGTGAAAGTGCGCGGGGCGTTGGCCGATCTTGGCGTGAGCTTTCACACCTACAAAGACCATGTGATTTTTGAGCGCAGCGAAGTGCTTACGCAAATGGGTGGCTCTTATGGCGTATTTACGCCTTACAAAAATGCTTGGCTCAAAAAGGTGGATGACTATTTCCTTCAAGCTTATGCGGTGGAGAAATATGCGGCGCATTTAGCCGCTGCGCCCGAAGCAATTGTGCAAGGCGTGCCTACGCTTGCCAAAATTGGCTTTGAGCCCACGAACCTCGCTACGCTCAAAATACCCACGGGAAGCAGCGGCGGCCAAGCCTTGTTTGACGACTTTCTGCATCGCATGGATCGCTACGATGAAACGCGAAATTTCCCGGCTGTGAAAGGCCCAAGCTATCTCAGTGTGCATTTGCGCTTTGGCACCGTGAGCATTCGACAGCTCGCGCGCGAGGCTTACAAACGCGCTTTCCCACGCGCGAGCTTAGGCGAAGGTGTGCAAGGCACAGAAGGCGCTCGCGTGTGGCTCTCAGAGCTGATTTGGCGCGATTTTTATGTGCAAATCCTGCATCACCATCCGCATGTAGCCAAAGGCGCTTTCAAGAAGGAATACGATGCGATTGAATGGGAGAGCGGCAAACCCGCCAAGGCTTTGTTCAAGGCTTGGTGCGATGGCCAAACGGGCTACCCGATTGTGGATGCCGCGATGCGCCAGCTCAACGAAACAGGCTACATGCACAACCGCCGGAGCAGGGTGGTAGCGAGTTTTCTTACGAAAGACCTTGGGTTGGATTGGCGTTGGGGCGAAAAATATTTCGCTGAGCAGCTCAATGATTTTGATTTGAGCGCTAACAATGGCGGCTGGCAGTGGGCATCATCCAGCGGCTGTGATGCGCAGCCTTACTTCCGCATTTTTAACCCGACGAGCCAGAGCGAAAAATTTGATGCGCAAGGCAAGTTCATTCGCCGCTATGTGCCTGAATTGGCTAAGCTACCCGATGCCGCTCTACACGCGCCCTGGGATGCCAAGCCGGTTGACATGGCCGCCTCCAGCATCACGTTGGGCAAAGATTATCCTGAGCGCTGCGTGATTCATGATGAAGCGCGGGCGAAGACCTTGCTGCGCTATGCTGTGGTGAAGAAAAATAAATGAATTTGGCTTCTCGCCCTTATACTATATGAATAGTATGCTACGTATTTTATAGCATATTGTTCGTGAAAACCACTCAGGAACGAAGATTCATCAGCTCTAGCAGCTCACGCACAGCGTAGTTGTCATCTAGCTTGATTGCTGCGATTTTTGAATTGGGGGCATCTTCAATCGTCTTGTCTGGTTTGATCACCAGAACCAAAACCGTGGGTTGCTGCTTATGCTCTGCTGCTGAAGCCAGCGCTGATAAAGGAAGCTTCACGCGCTCTAGCCGAGTCGAGACGAAACCACTCTTTCTATTCGCTGAAAGGCGAAGGAAATCGCCTTGGAATCGCAGCTCACCTCGGCCAATGAAGCCGAAAGCACCCGGCTTGATCAGGCTACCGCCACAATCCATCAAAAAAGTCGGCCAGATGCCGGAAGCAGGTGGCGCAACGGCATGTTTGTGGAGGCTTTCAGCATCCGCCATTTCAAAGCGATCTGCAAGCAGCTGAGCCACTGTCATGGAATGACCATCGCTGCGCTTGAGGCGCAAACCGTTGTCGATCAAGTTTTTGATGAGCATACCCACGATCGTCTTGCGATCATAAGGGCCAAGTTGGCGGTCGCCAACCAGCAGGTGATAACGAAAAGGCGAATCTGCGCGCATAGTGGCCATAAGTTTAAGCCAAACTGACTGACGTTTTTTGTCAGCTGCCCCCGCTCATCGCTTGCGGTATCGCGCTAGTCTCAGTAGATCAAGCGCTCAAGTGACAATTTTTGTCCACACAGCTCTAGCACGGCGTCCAGCGATGGCGTTTGCGCTTTGCCCATGAGGAGCACACGCACAGGCATGGCCAGCTGGGGCATTTTCAAGCCCGTCTCGGCCAGTGTCTCTTTCACGGCCGCTGACAAAGCAACTCTGTTCCACTCGCAGCTGGCAAGCTTTGCCGCCAGCGTGGCAATCGCTGGCTTGGCAGCTTGCGTTACATGCTGCGCAAAATCGGCTTCATTGCGTTCTGGCGTAGTGTAAAAAGCGCTCGCCCAATCGGCGAGCACCTGCGTGGTCTCGCAGCGGTCTTTGAACAGAGCGCAGATGGCGGGGAGGCGCTCATCAGGTGTGATATTTTTCTTGGCAAGTTGCTCGGTAACGAGCTTTGAAAGGCGTGCATCATCGGCCAGCTTCATGTAGTGCTGATTCACCCAGCGGAGTTTGGCCCCGTCCCATTGCGCGGGGCTGCGGGAGAGGTGTTTGCCATCAAACCAACTGATGAGTTGTTCTCTGGAAAAGAGCTCATCATCACCGTGACTCCAGCCTAGGCGGGCAAGGTAATTGATCATGGCTTCGACCAAATAGCCTTCGTCACGATATTGCGTCACGCTCACTGCGCCATGGCGTTTGGAGAGTTTTTCGCCATCGGGCCCGAGGATCATCGGCACATGGCCATAGACGGGCAGTGGCGCACCGAGTGCACGCAAAATATTGATCTGGCGCGGCGTGTTGTTCACATGATCATCACCACGGATCACATGCGTCATGCGCATATCCCAATCGTCCACCACGACGCAGAAGTTGTAGGTGGGCGTGCCCACGGTTTCGCCTTGCGCAGCGGCCTCGTCACTGACCGGGCGGGCGATGATGAGATCGTCCAATTCATCATTGCTGATGGAGATTTGGCCTTTGACCATGTCCTCCCACACCACATCGCCACCCTGCGGATTTTTAAAGCGCACCACGGGTTTGATGCCAACGGGGGGTTCGGGCAAAGCCTTTCCTTCTGAAGGCCGCCAGCGCCCGTCATAGCGCGGCTTCTCGCCGCGCGCCTTCTGCGCTTCGCGCATCGCATCCAGCTCAGCAGGCTGCGTGTAGCAGTGATAGGCCGTACCTGCAGCAATCATTTGCGCGATGACTTCACGATACCGCGCCATCCGCTTCATTTGATAAAACGGGCCTTCGTCATACTTCATCTCCAGCCAATTCATAGCTTCGATGATCTGCTCCACCGCCTCTTGCGACGAGCGCGCTTCATCCGTGTCTTCAATCCGCAGAATAAATTGCGCGTCTGCGCCAAGGGCTTTGTGATGCTGTGCGAACGCCCAGCAATACAGGGCAGTGCGGGCGGTGCCTAAGTGGAGAAAACCGGTCGGGGACGGGGCGATGCGGGTGCGGATAGTCGGCATAGGTTTCAAGTTCAAATCGTATTTAAGCCACGAGCCAGATCGGCCTGCATATCACCCACATGCTCCAAGCCCACAGCGACGCGGATCATGCCTTGGCCGATGCCAGCCACGCTGCGTTGGGCATCAGAGAGCTTGCCGTGCGAGGTGCTGGCGGGGTGGGTGAGCAGCGTTTTGGTGTCGCCGAGATTGGTGCACAGCGAGAGCACTTGCAGGCAATCGAGCACATGGAAGGCGCGCTGCCGTGCCTGCTCAGGCGAAGACGCTTTCACATCAAACGAAAGCAGCGCGCCGCCGTTGTTAGACATTTGTTTCATCGCCAGCGCATGCTGCTCGTGGCTGGGCAGGCCGGGGTAATACACACGCGCTACTTGCGGATGCGCCTCCAGCCATTGCGCCATTTCTAGCGCCTTGGCGCTTTGGGCGCGGATGCGGATATCGAGCGTTTCTAAGCCTTTGATCAACACCCAGGCGTTGAACGGCGCGAGGATGAGGCCGCCGTTTTTCATCACCGGCAGGAATTTCTCGGTCACGAGCTTTTGGCTCGCGCACAAAGCGCCCGCCATCACGCGGCCTTGACCATCGAGATACTTGGTGCCCGAATGCATGATGATGTCTGCGCCCATCTCAACGGGGCGCTGTAGCACCGGCGTGGCAAAGCAATTGTCCACAGCGAGCAATGCGCCTGCGTTGTGCGCAATGTCTGCCAGCGCGGCAATGTCACACACATCCGTCAAGGGATTGGTGGGCGTTTCAGCAAACAAGATTTTGGTGTTGGGGCGTACAGCCGCTTTCCATGCGGCCACATCTGATTGCGGCACCATGGTGGACTCCACGCCGAAGCGAGCAAACTCTGTGCCGATCAGCTTGATGGTGGAGCCAAACATCGATTGCGAATACACCACATGATCGCCCGATTTGAGCAAGCTAAACAGCATCAGCATGATGGACGACATGCCCGATGACGTGGCCATCGCGGCTTCTGTGCCTTCCATCGCTGCGAGGCGCATTTCAAACGTGCTCACCGTCGGGTTGCCACTGCGGCCATAGGTGTAGCCTTCTTCTTCGCCGGCAAAACGCTGCGCAGAAGTTTGTGCATCGGGCTGCACATAGCCGCTGGTGAGATACAAGGCTTCAGAATTTTCACCGTATTGGCTGCGCGGCACAGCGGTACGCAGGGCCAGCGTGTCGCGGTGCAGGCCATCGGGCAAAGATTTAGGTGCTGAGTTATTCATATCGTTATTCAATCATTCGGTAGCCCGATTCGCGTTGGTGACGGATGCGCAATATATCGACGCGATCAAGAACAGGGTTGTATTCATAAAGAGCGAGATAGCCAGATTTACCTCGAGAGATCACCAACTCACGCAGACCGTTGCTGAAAATTCGACCGATGCCAGGATGCTGTTGCAGGGTTTCTAGACCATCGAGGATTAACTCGACGAGTCCGTCTGCATCTTCAGGATGGCCGGTGAGGAAAAAGTCCAATAGTCTTTGCAGATCAATTTGAAAATCCTTTGAGTAATGCAGATTAGCCATCTCAAGGGCGGGTATGGCGTAGTTCTGGTCGCATCGGCTGGCTCGGATCGTAGGCCTGCGGTGTAGGCTTCGCGCTCATATCGCCGCGAACTCTCGCTCGCATCCATTTCGCTATCTCCTCGTGGCTGTAGGAGATATTGGTGCGGATCATGTCGGCTTTGGCCTCCATCGCCTCGCGATAGAACTGCTTGCGCATTCGTGTCTCATCCATGACCATTTGCAGCGCATCAATCATCAAGGCATGCGACGTTTTGCCCTCATCCTTGGCGGCTTCAGCAATCTGCGCTTTGAGTTCGTCAGGCAGTTTGAGAGAGGTGGTCGATGTCATGGTGATTTTCCTATGAGGTGACACGATGGTAACACCTTCTGAAATACCGTATTGAATCCGCAGCCATGCGCCAGAGATAAAATATGCAGTGAGTGGCTTAATTTATAAGCCTTTTCAGCCTCTAGCCGTTATAAAACGTGCGCAAGGTGCTATCAATTCAATAGTGAAAGAGTTTCCTTCATGACCACCGTCACCACCCCTTCCGGCCTTCAATACACCGACACCGAAATCGGCACAGGCGCAACCGCCGTCGCTGATCAAGAGGTGAGTGTGCATTACACCGGCTATTTGTTTAACAACGGCGAGCAAGGCGCAAAATTCGATTCCAGCAAAGACCGCATGCAAGCCTTTGATTTCGAGCTCGGCGCAGGCATGGTCATCAAAGGCTGGGACGAAGGCGTGGCTGGCATGCAAGTGGGTGGCAAACGCACCCTGATCATCCCACCCGAACTCGGCTACGGCGCCCGCGGCGCAGGCGGCGTGATTCCACCAAATGCGACGCTGAAGTTTGATGTGGAGCTGCTTGGCGTTCGTTGAACACCAGAGAACAAGTTATCCTCGCAAATTAAACATATCATGCTCGATCTGCAAGCACGTTTGAGCTGCGAACCAAACGTTATCAAACGTTGTGCAGCGCCAAGCGCGAGGCGTCATCCGTTGCCTCTTCACCGCTTCGCCCAGCATTGATCCGCTGCACATCTGAAGCGCCAATATCCCCGGTGATGTAAACGCCATCGAAGCAGCTCGCTTCAAAGTTAGTAATAGCGGGGTTGAGTTTGCGGATGGCTTCTTTCATGCCGCTCACGTCTTGGTAAATCAGGGCGTCGCAGCCGATGTAGTCGCGGATTTCATCGAGCGTGCGGCCGTGGGCAATCAGCTCAGTTTGCGTGGGCATATCGATGCCGTAGACATTGGGGTAGCGCACAGGGGGCGCGGCGCTCGCCAGATAGACTTTGGCTGCGCCAGCGTCTCGCGCCATTTGCACGATTTCTTGGCTGGTGGTGCCGCGCACGATGGAATCATCGACCAGCAAAACGCGGCGGCCTTTGAATTCGCTGCGAATGGCGTTGAGCTTTTGGCGGACTGATTTTTTGCGCGCGCCTTGACCGGGCATGATGAAGGTGCGGCCTACATAACGATTCTTTACGAAGCCCTCGCGGTAGGGCAAGCCCAGCAATTGCGCGAGCTGCATGGCGCTGGGGCGGCTCGATTCGGGGATGGGTATGACCACATCAATCTCATCGGGCGGCACGGTAGAGATCACTCTTTTTGCCAAGGTCTCGCCCATGTTCAGACGCGCTTGATACACGCTGATGCCATCCATCTCAGAATCTGGTCGGGCGAGATAGACGTATTCAAAAATACAGGGGGATAGCTGCGTTTTTTCGGCACATATCGCGCTGTGAACTTCACCTTGGTTGTCTACGAACACCGCTTCGCCGGGCGCGATGTTGCGCACAAATTGAAAACCTGCGCCCTCTA
>JANMDE010000532.1:0-6214 GCA_031376105.1 Variovorax sp.
CGCGCCAGCAGGCACGCGCACCGAGCCGCGCAATTTGCCGCCCACTTGCAACATCAGCTCCATCTCGTCTTGCACCAAAGCCGTCTCGTCCACCTTCGGCCACGTGGCATCGAGCAGATCGCCTTGCACTTTCCCGTAGCCCAAGCCTTGCCACATTGCATGCGCCAAATGCGGCGCGGCCGGGTAGATCACGCGCAGCAAAATGCCAAAGCCTTCAAACACAGCCATCATGTCGCTGTTGCCCGCTACCTGAGTGCCGTCACCCGCCTTGAAGCCTTCCAACGCATTGAGTAATTTCATTGCACCCGAGACCACGGTGTTGTATTGCATGCGCTCGTAGTCGTAGCTGACCTGCTTGAGCACGGTGTGTAACTCTAAGCGCAGCGCTTTGGCGTGTTTGCTCAAGTTTTGCGCATCAAATGCGCCCTCTGCCCTTATAAAACCTGCGCTGGGTGCTATCGAAATAAGAGTGTGCAGCTTGCTACCAAAGCCCCAGACGCGCTTCAGGAATCGATAGCTGCCCTCCACTGCGCCGTCGTTCCAATCCAGCGTGGCCTCTGGTGGCGCAGTAAACATCATGTAGAGGCGCGCTGTGTCTGCCCCATATCTCTCAATCAAAACCTGAGGATCAACGCCATTACTTTTAGACTTGGACATCGTTGTCCAACCTTCATACATGACGGGCATTCCATCATCTTTAGCAATCGCCGAGGTTACTTTGGCGTGTTCGTCACGCACGATATTTAGCTCATGCGCCCAGTAGTACCGCTTGCCCGATTTCTCGCCAACGCGGTAGAAAGCTTCGTTCAGCACCATACCTTGGCAGAGCAGCTTGGTAAATGGCTCATCGGTCTGCATCAACCCCATGTCGCGCATCACCTTCGTCCAAAAGCGAGCGTAGAGCAAATGCAGGATGGCATGCTCGATGCCGCCGATGTATTGGTCCATGCCAGCACCACCCGCAGCGCTGGCACTGCGCGGCATCCAGTAATCCACCGCGCTGTTGGTCATCGCGCTGCTTGCCTTCTGGTCGGCTTCAGGCAAACAATAGCGAATGAAGTACCAGCTCGAATCCACGAAGGTGTCCATCGTATCGGTTTCGCGCCGTGCAGCTTTGCCGCAGATCGGGCAGGTCGCGCCCGCGTGGAAGCCCTCGTGCTTGTGCAGCGGATTGCCGGAGCCATCGGGGATGCAATCTTCAGGCAGCTTGACAGGAAGTTGATCAAACGGCACAGGCTGCGCGCCATGTTCGGTGCAATGCACAATAGGAATCGGTGTGCCCCAATAACGCTGGCGGCTGATGCCCCAATCGCGCAAACGCCACGTGGTTTTTTTCTCGCCGAGGCTCTTGGCAGCGAGATCGGTGCTCACCGCATCAACACAAGCTTTGAAATTTAAACCATCGTATTTGCCGGAATGAACGGCCACGCCTTCACCTTTGATTGCATAACTCTCAGCCCAAGCGTCGGTGGAAAATTCCATGCCTTTGGCATTGACCACTTGCTTTATCACCAGCTCATACTTCTTCGCAAACGCAAAATCCCGCTCATCATGCGCAGGCACGCCCATCACCGCGCCGTCGCCATAGCTGATCAACACATAGTTGCCCACCCACACTTCGATTTGCTCACCCGTCAGCGGATGCGAGACGAAGAGCCCCGTGGCCACGCCTTCTTTTTCTTTGACAGCCAGCTCAGCTTCTGTCGTGCCGCCGGCCTTGAGCGCTTCAATCTTCGGCGCAAGATCAGGATTTAACTCACCCGCCCGCACAGCCAGCGGATGCTCCGGCGCAACAGCCACAAAGGTCACGCCCATGATCGTGTCGGCGCGGGTGGTGAAGACGTACATCTTGCCGTCTTGAATAGGCAAGCCCTGCGCATCTTGGATTGAATGCGGAAACGCAAAGCGCACACCCTCAGATTTACCAAGCCAGTTTTCCTGCATCAAGCGCACTTTGTCGGGCCAGCCCGTGAGCGTGGCATTCGGGTTGCCGATTTGCACATGATCGAGCAGCTCTTGCGCGTAATCGGTGATCTTGAGGTAGTAGCCGGGAATCTCACGCTTCTCCACGGTTGCACCCGTGCGCCAGCCTTTGCCGTCAATCACCTGCTCATTGGCGAGCACAGTTTGATCGACTGGATCCCAATTGACGATTTGCGTCTTGCGATAGGCGATGCCCTTTTCTAGCATTTTCAAAAACAGCCATTGATTCCACTTGTAGTAAGACGGATCGCAGGCCGCCATCTCGCGGCTCCAGTCAATCGCCAAACCCATCGCCTTCATCTGGCGCTTCATGTAATCAATGTTGTCGTAAGTCCACTTCGCAGGTGGCACGCCATTCTTCATCGCCGCATTCTCAGCCGGCAGGCCAAATGCATCCCAGCCCATCGGCATGAGCACATTAAAGCCCTTCATGCGCAACTGCCGCGCCAGCATGTCGTTGATGGTGTAGTTGCGCACATGACCCATGTGCAGCTTGCCGCTGGGGTAGGGCAGCATGGAGCAGGCGTAATACTTGGGCTTTAAATTGCCCTGCGCGTCCTGCGCATGCTCGTGCACGCGGTAAGCATCCGCCGCATTCCAGTGGTCTTGTGCGGATTTTTCAACCGCTGTGTGATCGTATTTGTCTTGCATGCCCTGATTTTACGGGGCTGCACCGCCAGCACTTGCTTAAGGGCTGATTTCGCCTTCAGGACGGCCACTTTTGCCGATCGCTTGACCCAGAGCACGGTCAAAATCGCCGGTGGCAGCATCGCGCTTGTCTTGCGTCACGCGTCGATTAAAGACAGCAAAGACCGTCCAGCCGTTGGCAAGGCTGGCGCCATAGCTCGTCGTGCCCGTTAAGCTACCGTGATGCCATGCATTGAAACGCCCGCCGTCCAAGGCGCGTATGTTTGTACCGAGTCCGTAGTACACCGGTTTGCTGGCACCATCGGCAGAGGCGGGGCGAGCGATCAGCTGTGCCATAGACTCTGCCTTGAGCAGACTCTGTCCTTTGTAGCCACGCAGTGCCGAAAGGAATCTAACGTAGTCACTGGATGTACTTGTCCAAGCCCCTGCTGCACCCAGGGCTTCAAAGTTCAAATGGGTGTAGGGGCTGGCATCTGACCCTGCAGAGCTGGTGTACTCAGGCTCATCGTCTGCGCCTCGCAAAGTGGCAAATTGCCACGAGTTTAAGCCGAGCGGCTGTGCAATTTGGGTCTTCACGAAATCTTGATAGGCTTGCCCCGTGGCTTTTTCCAGCGCCAATTGCGCGATACAGAAATTGATGTTGCTGTAGCTGTAATGTTGACCCGCGTCCGTCTCCAGCTTTTGTCGACTTGCCCAGCGCTCAGCGCTGTTTGGGCAAGGCGGCACGCGCTCAAACATCGGATCATTGGCGCGATCGATCGCCCAGCCAGCATGGTTTTGCACCAACTGGCGCACAGTGATTTTCAAGACGCGTGTATCAGCATAGTCTGCTGGCTTTTGAGACCAACCTAAGATCTGGGCAGCTGGCTGATCTAAATTCAGTTTGCCTTGCTCAGCAGCCTTGAGCACCGCTACGCCTGTGATCCATTTGGACATACTGGCAATGCGCATGCGCTGATCCACAGCCATCGGCGTGTTACCAGAAAAGCCCTTCTTTGCAAAACCGTATGCTTTGTTGAGCACCATACGGCCTTGGTAACTCACAGCCAAAGTGCCACCGGTGTAATCGTTTTTGGCCAAGGTGGCCAGCATCACTTCATCAAATGCCTCGAGGCCAGGCAGCGCTTTGCCCGTCGCTGGTAACTGGGCCTGTGCATTTCCTACAGCACACAACGCGACGAAGGCTGATAGAGCCCAAAATTTCACAGCTTGCAAAAATTTCTCCTGATGTGCGGCTCAAGTTTTTGCGTGAAACCTTGCTAAGGTCAAGGCGAACTGGCTTTGGGATTGGCGACGAAGCCAATCCTCGTCAGCCCCGCTTTTTGCGCAATGCCGATCACTTCAACCACTTTGCCGTAGGGTACGGTTTCATCAGAGCGAAGTTGCACTTCGGTGTCTTTGCTGATGCCAGCGGTTTTTTTCAGACTCTCGGCCAGAGCGGGTAATTCGATGGGCTGATCACCCAAGAAAATTTTGGCGGATTTATCGATCACGACAGTGACGAACTTGGGGGCCTCTTGGGGCTTGGCGGCATCGGTGCTGGGCAGATCAAGCTTGATGGAGCTGGCGAGCAAGGGCGCGGTGATGATGAAGATCACCAGCAAGACGAGCATCACATCCACCAGCGGCGTGACGTTGATCTCGCTCATGGGCGAGCTGCCCTTGGTGCGCTCGAGTTTGCCGAAGCTCATGGCTATGACACTGAGTGGTGGGCCAGAAGCTCGCGCAAATCGCGGGCGAAGCCTTCTAAATCGGCCTCAATACGGCCAATGTAGCGGCCAAAGAGGTTGTAGGCGAGTACGGCAGGAATGGCCACAGCCAAGCCAGCAGCCGTCATGATCAGTGCTTCGCCCACGGGGCCGGCGATTTTGTCAATCGTCACTTGGCCTGCGCCCACGAGGCCAATGAGGGCATGGTAAATGCCCCACACGGTGCCAAGCAGGCCGACGAAAGGCGCGGTGGAGCCAACCGTTGCCAACAAAATTTGGCCAAACTGTAGTTTGAGCAACACCCCATGCAGCGCATCGCGCAAAAGGCGTGTGAGCTGTTGGGCTTTGTCACCTGCGCCTGCCAAGGTGCCGCTGGCATTGACTTGCGCCGCATCAATTAAGGGCAAGACGAGCAGCTCACGGTCTAGCGCTGCCACGCTGGTGCGGCCTTGCGGCACATCGCCTGCTTGCCAGAAGCTGGCGATGGATGTGGCCACATCGGGCACAGCGCGCTTGATGACCCAAGCTTTCCAGAAAATCACGACCCAACTGGCCACAGACATGAGCAGCAGCAACACGGCAATGAATTTGCCGACACCATCACTTTGTTTAAGAAAATCGAGTGCATCCATCGTCTGTTTCGCTCGTTATGTGTTGAGGCCGAGCACGTCAAACATGTCAAACATGCCGCTCTTTTTGTCTGCTAAAAACCGCACGGCACGCAAAGCGCCTTGCGCATAGCCTTCGCGGGTGGAGGATTTGTGGGTGATTTCGATGCGCTCGCCGATGCCAGCAAACATCACGGTGTGATCGCCCACGATATCGCCGCCGCGAATGGCAGAAAAGCCAATCGCCTGAGGATCACGTGCGCCGGTGATGCCTTCGCGGGCAAACACGGCATGGCCTTTGAGATCGCGCCCAAGCGCCTTGGCCACCACTTCGCCCATTTTGAGCGCCGTGCCCGAGGGCGCGTCAATCTTGTGGCGATGGTGCGTCTCGATGATTTCGATGTCGTAGCCATCGCTTAAGCGTTTGGCGGCCATCTCCAGCAGTTTCAAAGTGACGTTCACGCCCACACTCATGTTGGGCGCGAGCATGATGGCGATGTCTTTGGAGGCTTCTTGCAAGGCTTGCTTTTGCTCTTCTGTGAAGCCTGTGGTGCCAATCACCATGCCCACACCGAGCTTGCGGCATGCGGCCAAATGCGCCATCGTGCCCTCGGGGCGGGTGAAGTCGATCAAGGCATGGCAGCCTGGCAGGGCATGCGCTACGTCAGAGGTGATCGTCACGCCGCTGGCTGTGCCGAGGAAGCCGCTGGCATCCAAACCGATGCCGGGGCTACCGGGCATATCCAGTGCGCCGCCGAGCGAGCAATCCTCGGCGCGTGTCACAGCCTCTATCAGCATGCGGCCCATACGGCCACCTGCGCCTGCGATGCAAATGGTGTGTTGCGCCATGGCTGCTTTGCCTTATTGCGCAGGTGTGAAGAATTCACGTTCGATGAACCAGCGGCCATCGCGTTTGACGAGGAACATGGCCTTGGTGCCGACTTCTGAATAGCTGCCAGAGCTGTAGTTTTGACGAAACACCAGCCGCGCTTCAGTGGGCGAGACCATACGAACGCGAACATCCAAGACAGCCAGACTGATGCCTTGCTGGCCTTCGATGCGTGAGCGACGCTGCGCCTCCCATTCTGTGCGGGTGGCGGAGGTGCCTTTGAATTCAGGCAAGTAATGGATGAAATACGCAGTCGCATTGCGTGCTTGCCAATCGCTGGTCCAGCGATTCAGGAAAGTGGTGATTTCGGGGTCAGCACCGGCTAAGGTGTTGACTGAGGCGGCGGGGGATGGCGCAGGGGCGGCGGTCGCGGCTGC
>JANMDE010000538.1:0-3072 GCA_031376105.1 Variovorax sp.
GGCTACCCTGTGCCCAAATACATGACGCAAAAGCAATGCGAAGCGCTGATTCGCCAAGTGTTGCCGCCGGCTGGCAAGGCATCATCCGAGAAGCCGGTTGCTGCCAAAAAAGCGCCAGCGAAAAAAGCCGTTGCCAAAAAATCTGCCAAGTAGTTTCACTTTCCTTCGAGAAAAAGCCCCTCATGAAAAAAGTCACCACAGTCACCCTCGGCGCCAGCAGCCAAGATTTTTCTTTCAAAACCAAATTTCTCGGCGAAGATTTTGAAGTCACGCGCATGGGCGCGGATGACGACACCACCAAAGCCTGGGAGCTGCTGCGCCGTCAGCAAGGTTTCTCTGATGCGATTGGCATTGGCGAAATTGGCGATCATTATCAAGTCGGCCTGCGCACGGTGGTCAATAAAGAAACCCAGCGTTTGCTCAACGTCGTTACCCGTGTGCCCGTCACCACGGGCGCTACGCTGCGTCGCTTGCTGCAAGTGCGCGCGGTGCGCCATGTGCAAAAAGAACTGGGCGAGTATTTCAATAACAACATCGTGCTGTTTTTAAACGGCATGCGCAATTACGACATGGCCGTGGCTTTGTCGGATTACACGCCGAATTTGAATTTTGCCGATGCACTTTATCAAACCGGCGCGCCCGCGATGCTCAGCTCGATTCAGCAATTGGAGCTGTATGCCAAGAGCACCAAATGGGCGCTCTCGGGCAAGCCAGCCGAGCTTTTGGAATCGTCTTTTTCTTGGCTCAAGGGCAAGCGCGTGGGCAAATCGGTGGACGAGGCGCATTTGATCGTGGGCACATTTGCTGAGCTCAAAGCCGTGGGCGATTCCAGCAACCTCGCTGGCAAAACTGTGATTACCTCCGCTGTGGATGATGATCGCTTGGAGTTTTTCAAGAAATGCAAGGTCAATTTGGTGATTGATGTGTCGCCCAAATTGTTTGACCATGTGGTTGGCATCAACACGCTGGAAGCCATGATTCTGGCTTCGCTGGGCCGCCCGCAAGAAGAAGTATCAGACGATGATTTTGAAGAAATCTTAGATGAACTCAACATCAAGCCGCGCCTCTTGCACCCGACCGGCAATTTCCGCAATATTCGCCGCTTTGCTTTTGTGGTTCATCCGCTCTCGCAAGATTACATTCGCAAAGGCATGCCGATTCCTAAAAGCACGCCCAAGTTCATCATGGACCGGATCGAAACTGTGGCAGCACACATGCCGCCCATGGTGTATTGCAAGATGGACAACATCATTTCGCCCAGCGGTGCGGAAGCCGAAGGTTGGTTGATCTCGGTGGGCGGCACACCACGCGAAATGCTCTCGCGCAGCCCTGAGTTCACCTATCGCCGTTTGCTGCAAGCCGCCAAGATTTCACAAAACCTCGGCGCTCAAATCATGGGCTTGGGTGCGTTCACCAAGGTGGTGGGCGATGCAGGCGTCACAGTGGCGCGCCGCGCGCCTTTGCCAATCACCACTGGCAATAGCTACTCTGCCTCTGGCGCACTTTGGGCCGCATCCGATGCTATGAAGCGCATGGGCCTGGTCAATATCGAGAAAAATGGAAAGCGCATTCAAGCTAAAACGATGGTGATTGGCGCTAGCGGCTCCATTGGCTCGGTGAGTGCTCGCTTGCTTGCGATGGCATTTGCGCAAGTGGTGATTGCAGGCCGCGACATGAAAAAGCTTGAAGAATTGAAGCGCTCAATTCTGAAAGATACGCCCGATGCGGATGTGGTGTGCTCGATTGACTACGACAGCCTTTTGCACGACATGGACATGATCGTCACCTCCACTTCCGGTGCAGGCAAGAAGATTTTGGATATCATGAAGGTCAAGCCTGGCTGCGTGATCACCGATGTGGCGCGCCCACTGGATCTGCCGCCCGAAGAAGTGGCCAAGCGCCCCGATGTGTTGGTGATCGAATCCGGCGAGATCGAGCTACCCACCAAAGTGCGTGGCATGAAGAGCATTGGCTTGCCACCCAATGTGGTCTTTGCTTGTATGGCGGAGACCATTGTGCTCGCGCTCGAAGGACGCTTTGAAGTGTTTACCGTGGGCCGCGATACCGAGTGGGATAAGGTCAAGGAAATCTACAAGCTCGGCATCAAACATGGCATGAAACTCTCCGCTATTTCCGGCGTGAATGGCGCATTTACCGATGAAGACATTGCTAAGGTGGTGTCTCTCGCGAAAAAAGCTCGCCTGAAATGGAAAGGCGCTACAACAGCTCCGGCAAAAGCAGTCAAATCAGTACCGGCGAAAAAGCCAGCAGCCAAGAAAGCAGCTCCTGCTAAAAAAGCTGTTGCAGCTGTAAAAAAAGTAGCCGCTAAGAAAAAAGCCAAATAATCCTGCAACGCGCTCACTGACGCCTCTGACAGGTTCAGCTTAGACGCGTATTCAGCATCGGCCACAAATCGGCATTCTTCTTTTGAAAGAATCCGAAGTGGCCCACTTTTTGATGCCCATGCTGTTGCGGGTTGTATTCTTGGATAGCTGCGTCAGCTTTCGGGAAACGCTTCACCAAGTCGCGTACCGCTTTCACAGGCGCAAAGTCCTGGTCGTCACTGAAACTCAAGGCCAAGATATGGCCAGAAAACTGCTCGTACGCGCTGAGATCAAGGCTTGTATCCGCAAAAAGATAAGCTCTCTGTACGCTCCAGTTGCGCCAATCCCAAGCTACACCAGACGGCAAATCATGCCCCACACCGAAACGCCCGGGCCAATAACCCAGCGTCAGCAGCATCACTGGCGCTATGGCGTACCACACTAAAAGCAGCCGAGGCCATTGCTTTTTTGGATACAGCCGCCAGTCGCACGTCCCACTGGCGATCAGAATCAAATTTTTGACATGGCGCATCGATGGTGCCAAGCCCGATAAATGCCCGCCCGAACTGTGCCCGATCACAGAGATGTGCTGCCAATCGCCCGATGTCAGGTCGAGCACATGCTGGAGCACCGCTTCAAAATCCAAAGTGCCCCAGTCACGCATGCGCACTGAGCTGTTGCGTGCATGTCCTACGCTAGATTCTCCAATGCCTCTGCCATCCCAAGTGAGCACATGACAACCCATTGC
>JANMDE010000008.1:0-2522 GCA_031376105.1 Variovorax sp.
CTTGCGTGAGCAAAGTGGGTAGCGCAACGGCTTTGAGGGTTTGCGCGCCCGTCAATACCAAATACAGCGGCACGTAGGTCATGAGCGCAGCAAATGAAATCACCGCCGTAGCCAAAACCGGGTTGAGCTTGTGTTTGCGCAGCAAAATGCCAAAGCCTGCCCACATCGTGCCCGCTGCAATGAAGAGCAGATCGCCAATCAATGCGTTACCTTGAACGGAAGCCACATTCAGCCCCGCCAAAACCACCAAGCCTGAGATGACGATGACGATGCCGACGACTCGGCGCAGCGTGATACGGTCACCCAAAAAAATGGCCGCCATCACCATGCCCATCACGCTCATCGCGGTGAAGGGAAACACGGCCGCATGGCTGGGCGGGGCAAAGTGCAGTGCACCAAACATCAGCATGCCAAACAGCGGCCCAGCCAGCAGCGAGACAGCGAGCCATATGCGCCATTTTTGGCGCAATAGCGGCCATTGCGTACTGATGGCGATTGCAAGAATGGGCAGCGTGAGTACCCCAGCGACTGCAAATCGCAGGAAGGTCAAATCCCAAGGCGCAAGACCTTGGGCCAAGCCCTGCCGGGCAAACACCGTGTAAAGAGCACCGATGCTGGCCGCGCATAGGCCAACGAGGATGCCCAGCCAAGGAATGGGTGGCGATGCAAGGGCGGGGGTGGGTGAGTTCATGGCTTTGGCCTTGGGTAGAGTAGGTTTTACAAAGCAGGAGCTTCTGGGAAGTCCACTGGCACTTGCGTGGCGGCGTGCAGATAGTTGGTGATGATCTTGTCGCCTACGACCACGATGGCATCCACCAAATGGCCTTCGGTGTAGCCCGCAGTAAAAAAGCGCTCTTGCGAAGCCGCATCCACTTTGCCGCGATTCACCGTCATCGAGCGCACCAACACGGCCAGCGCATCGAGTTTGCTATCAAACGTTGCGCGGCCTTTGCGGATGTCGATGATTTGCGCATCCGAGAAGCCCACCATCTTGCCAATGGCGGTGTGCGCGGCCAGGCAGTAGCGGCATTCATTGACTTGGCTGACCACGAGGTTGATCACTTCGCGCTCTTTGGCGCTCAAAGAGCTTTTGGCGCTTTGCAGAGCCAGATAGGTGCCCAAGGCGTTTTCTGAGTGGGCAATCGTGGCGTAGAGGTTGGGCACGAAGCCGAGCTTGGATTTGAGAGCATCAAACAGAGCTTGGTTGCTGGCAGAAACGTCGTTGCGGCTGGGGACAGAGATGGTTTTCATGATGGATTCCTATTGAAAAAAATGAAGGTAATGGATGTCAAACATCGTGGCGATTGGCTTTGAAATATGCTGTTTCGCTGCGATGGGTGAACTGTGATCTATTCTTAATTGATTGCATAGTCTGGAAATTTGACTTATATTTATTCCATTTAATACTTAATAGAGTGAGCTATGGATCGATTGAACGCGATGGCATCGTTGGTGCGGGTGGCAGAAACAGGCAGTTTCTCAGCCGTGGCGCGAGAGCTGGGCACCACGCAGAGCTTGGTTAGCAAGCAAGTGGCCGCCCTAGAGGCACATCTGGGCGCCAAGCTGTTGTCGCGCACCACGCGCTCCGTCTCGCTCACCGACGAGGGGCGAAGCTATGTAGAGGCTGCCCGGCGCATCTTGCAAGAAACACAAGAGGCAGAAGATGCCTTGCGCGTGCAAGCGGGGCAAGTGAGCGGGCGATTGCGCATTGGCGCATCGGCTGGGTTTGGCCGTATCGTGTTGTTTCCGATTGTGGCTGCGTTCATGGCCGAGCATCCCAAGCTTTCCGTTGATCTGCAACTGAGCGACAGCTTTGTGGATGTGGTGGAGCAGGGGCTAGATGCGGTGGTGCGTGTGGGGGAATTGAGCGACAGCAGCTTGCTCGCGCAGCGTGTGGGCACAGCGGAGCGCTCCGTGGTGGCCTCCAAAGCCTTGGCAGCGCGTCTCAACAGAGAGGGGCGTTTACCGAAAGCGCCTGCTGATCTCTCTGCGCTTGATTGCATCCTCTACACCGGCCTCACCACACCGGGCACTTGGATTTTTGATGCCACAGCGCATGCCGCTGTGGAGCAGATCAAAGTAGTTGGCCATTTTCAAACCAATAGCACGGAGGTGGTGCGTGAGGCGGTGTTGTCGGGGCTGGGAATTGGCTTTGCGCCAAATTGGTTTTTTACGCAAGAGCTCATCTCTGGGCAAGTGGTGCGTTTGCTGCCTCTTCACGCGCCTCGGCCATTGCCCATTCATGTGCTGTATCCGGAATCGCGAAGGCATTCATCAAAGCTGGTCGCGTTCACGCAATTCACCCGAGATCACTTGAAGTTTGATCTCTGAACACCTATCCAGATAATCCTAATTTAATAGCAAACTATCTATATTCTATAAGGGATGAAAGGCGAAAAGTCTTAAAGAATCAATGCAAATGCGTGTGTGAAGGCGAATGGTCATCGTCATGCGAATGGCTGGCTTCCATTTTGAAAAATCCCACGCCCGCTGAGCCCTTGCCGACTTCTTCCAGTGTGGCT
>JANMDE010000187.1:0-8761 GCA_031376105.1 Variovorax sp.
CTGCTGTGGACTATTTGATGAGCAAAGACGGCGGCGCAGCCCAGCGCTGGGTCTTGCTCGGTACCGATTATGTGTACCCACGCACCACCAACAAAATCTTGCGCGCATACTTGAAGAGCAAAGGCGTGGCAGACAAAGACATCGACGAAAAATACACCCCATTTGGCCACTCTGACTACCAAACCATCGTAGCTGATGTGAAGAAGTTCTCTACCGGCGGCAAAACCGCTGTGGTCTCCACCATCAATGGTGACTCCAACGTGCCTTTCTACAAAGAGCTGGGCAATGCTGGCTTGAAGGCCAAGGACGTGCCTGTGGTGGCCTTCTCCGTAGGCGAAGAAGAGCTGCGCGGTGTGGACACCAAACCATTGGTCGGCCACTTGGCTGCTTGGAACTATTTCCAAAGCATCAAAAACCCAACCAACGACGAGTTCATCAAAAAGTGGAGCACCTACGCCAAAGCCAAAGGTATCGCTGGCCACAAAGACAAGCCACTCACCAACGACCCAATGGAAGCGACCTACATCGGTATCAACATGTGGAAGCAAGCGGTTGAGAAAGCCAAGTCTGTGGAAGTGGACAAAGTGATCGCAGCGATGGCTGGCCAGACCTTCAAAGCCCCATCAGGCATCACCAGCAAAATGGACGAGAAAAACCATCACCTGCACAAGAGCGTGTTCATTGGCGAAATCAAGGCCGATGGTCAGTTCAACGTGGTCTGGAAGACACCTGGCCCCGTGAAGGCTAAGCCATGGAGTCCTTTCATCGAAGGCAACGACAAGAAGCCTGATGAGCCAGCCAAAAAGGCGTAGTTCAGAGGCATAAACAGCCTCAGTGAGACTCGCATGAAAGGCAGCCTAGGCTGCTTTTCATGTTTCCTTTCGAGATTTTTCGTGTGCGCATGCGCTTGCACAACGGCGTGTAAGCGAAGGGCGTGCCCACATGATAGGTTTTCCATGATTCATAAAATTCTTTACGCAACCGTGCTCAGCATCGGTTTGCTGCATTCAGCGCCAACGGCGGCGCTCACTGCGCAGGAGGCGCAGGGCATGGCCATCGGTGAATCGGATGCGCGTATTGAGGCGCTTAACAAAGCCTTGGCGCAAGCCGATGACAAAACCGCTGCTTTCATACAAGCCCTGAGCGACGATGCCGTAAAAACGGCTGGTGGCAAAGTTTTCATCGTGCGTGATGACAAGGCTACTGATCCGGTCACTGGCCAAGCCGTGGCGCTGCCCGATGGCGCAGAAGACGTCGTCAACAACAACCGCCTGCGCGGCGAGCTCGATACTGCGCAAGCCTCGCTCAAACTCTTTTCCAAAGACGATAAGCTGCGCGGCGAAGCGATTGCCTCCCTGCTCAAAGATCCGGATGAATCCAAGCTTGGCTTGGTAGAAAAAGCGCTGGCTGCTGAAGCTAACCCGGAACTCAAAGCAAAGCTGGGCTTAGCACGCGCCGCCGCCATGCTAGGCAGCAGCGATAAAGCCAAACGCCTTGAAGCGGCCAA
This sequence comes from Variovorax sp., assembly GCA_031376105.1. GTDB lineage: Bacteria > Pseudomonadota > Gammaproteobacteria > Burkholderiales > Burkholderiaceae_C > JANMDU01. Next base: position 1,508 of record JANMDE010000187.1, read on the forward strand.
AGCGTTGGCCGAGAGCAAAGACCCAGCTACGCAACTTTTGCTGAATGATCGCGTGAAGCAAGAAAGCGATCCAGAAGTCAAAGCGCAGCTTGAAGCCTCTCTTGCAAAAATCAAATCATCGCTGGGCTTAGGCGAGAGCTTGGGTGTGGTGTTCACTGGCATCAGCTTGGGCTCGATTTTGTTACTCGCCGCATTGGGTTTGGCCATCACCTATGGCCTGATGGGTGTGATCAACATGGCGCACGGCGAGCTGATCATGATCGGCGCCTATGCCACTTACGTGGTCCAAAACCTGTTTCGCCAATACCTGCCAGGTATGTTTGATTTTTACTTGCTCGCCGCGATTCCGGTGGCTTTTGTAGCCTCGGCTTTGGTGGGTGCAGCGATGGAGCGCACCGTGATTCGCTTCCTCTACGGCCGTCCGCTAGAAACGCTGCTGGCCACTTGGGGCATCAGCTTGATTTTGATGCAGTTGGTTCGCACGATTTTTGGTGCGCAAAACGTGGGCGTAGAGAACCCATCGTGGATGAGCGGCAATTTTGCCTTGCTGCCCAATTTGTTGTTGCCCTACAACCGCGTGATGATCATTGTGTTTGCAATTCTCGTGCTGGTCGGCGTAAGTTTGGTGATCAGCAAAACGCGACTGGGCCTCTTCGTGCGCGGCGTGACGCAGAATCGCCCGATTGCGGCCTGCATGGGCGTGAATACAGCGCGGATTGATACTTATGCTTTCTCGCTCGGCTCGGGCATTGCAGGCTTGGCGGGTTGCGCACTTAGTCAAATCGGTAACGTGGGGCCCGATTTGGGGCAAAGCTACATTGTGGATTCCTTCATGGTAGTCGTGCTCGGCGGCGTGGGGCAGCTGGCCGGAGCAGTTTATGCTTCGATGGGCTTAGGCGTGTTAAATAAATTCTTGGAAGGCTGGTCGGGTGCGGTGTTGGCCAAGATTGCGGTGCTGGTGTTCATCATCATTTTTATTCAGAAGCGGCCACAAGGGATTTTCGCCCTTAAAGGCAGGAGCGCCGAGGCATGAACACTGCTAACAATTTTGCTGTGCTGCCAACCGCGCAGCCGCTCATGAGCCGTAAAGGCTGGGCAACGTTCCTCGTCGCGCTGATCGTGGTGTGCGCTCTCGCACCGATTCTCAACTTGGTCGTGCCGCCCAGCAGCATTTTCCATTTGAGTGATTTCGCCATCAGCTTGATCGGCAAAATCATGTGCTACGCGATCTGTGCGTTGGCAATGGATTTGATCTGGGGCTACACCGGCATTTTGAGTCTCGGCCACGGCCTGTTTTTCGCGCTCGGTGGGTATGCGATGGGTATGTATCTCATGCGCCAGATTGGGCTTGATGGCAATTACAAAAGCGAGTTGCCAGATTTCATGGTCTTCTTGGATTGGAAGACGCTGCCATGGGCTTGGCTGGGCAGCTCATCTTTCGTTTTTCAGATGGCGCTGGTGGTGCTTGCGCCCGGTTTGCTCGCGCTAGCATTTGGCTTTTTCGCCTTCCGTTCGCGTATCAAAGGTGTGTATTTTTCGATCATCACGCAAGCCCTCACTTTTGCCGCCATGCTGCTTTTCTTTCGCAACGAAACCGGCTTTGGTGGCAATAATGGCTTCACCGATTTCAAGCGAATTTTGGATATTCCGATTGCGCAGCCGTCCACGCGCATGGTGCTCTTTGTGCTCACGGGCTGCACGTTGTTGGGCTTTTATCTTTTCTCGTGCTGGCTTGTGCGGAGTAAGTTTGGCCGTGTACTGCAAGCCATTCGTGATGCGGAAAGCCGCGTGATGTTTTCGGGTTATAACCCTGTGGCTTACAAGCTCACGATCTGGGTGATCTCGGCCATGATGTGCGGCGTTGCAGGGGCGTTGTATGTGCCGCAGGTGGGTATTATTAATCCCGGCGAGATGAGCCCTGCCAATTCGATTGAAATGGCGATTTGGGCGGCTGTGGGCGGTCGAGCCACGCTGATTGGGCCAATTGTGGGCGCTTTTGCGGTGAATGGCGCAAAGAGCTGGTTCACAGCCGCGTTTCCTGAATATTGGCTTTATTTCTTGGGCGCAATTTTCATTGCGGTGACGCTGTATTTGCCGCAAGGCATTGTCGGCTTGGTGCGCAAAATCTTCCGCAAGACTGAGGGAGATAAATCATGACACCCGATTTGATGGAACAGGGCGCGGGGCGTCTGCAAGCCTCGCAAACGCCCCGCGTGATGGGCAAGACGGAATCGGGTGGGCGTGATGCGGGATACGGCCGTATTGCGACGGCTGAAGTAGACGTCACGCATGGCCGGATTTTGTATCTTGAAGATGTGAGCGTCAGCTTTGATGGCTTCAAAGCCATTAATGGTCTCTCCCTGGATATTGCGCCTGGCGAGCTACGCTGCATCATCGGACCCAATGGCGCAGGCAAAACGACTATGATGGACATCATCACCGGCAAAACCCGCCCGAGTAGCGGCACTGTGTTTTTCGGCTCCACGATTGATTTGCTGCGCTTCAATGAATCGCAAATCGCGCAAATGGGCATTGGTCGCAAATTCCAAAAACCCACGGTGTTTGAGCAGCTCACTGTCTTTGAAAACTTAGAACTGGCTTTGAAGACCAATAAGGCCGTTAAGCATTCCTTGTTTTTCAAGCTCGATTCCGCGCAAAGCGACCGACTCGCGCATGTGCTGCAAACGATTCATCTGGCGGACAGTGTAAATCGCATGGCAGGTAACCTGAGCCACGGCCAAAAGCAGTGGCTAGAAATTGGCATGCTGCTGATGCAGGACCCAAGACTCCTGCTGCTGGATGAGCCGGTGGCCGGTATGACGGATGAAGAAACTGTGCGCACAGCAGAGCTGTTTCTCAGCTTGAAGAAGCATCACAGCTTGGTGGTGGTGGAACACGACATGAGCTTCATCGAGCGCATTTCAGAAAAAGTGACCGTGCTGCATGAAGGCTCGGTGCTCGCCGAGGGCACGCTTGCGCAAGTGCAAAACAATGAAAAAGTGATTGAGGTGTATCTTGGCCGCTGAACACGCACCCATCCTTGCCGTCAAGGAAGTCCATCAGTACTACGGTGGCTCACACATCCTCCGCGGTATCAATCTCGAAGCCCGATTAGGTAAAGTGACAGTGCTCCTCGGGCGCAATGGCGTCGGTAAAACCACATTGCTCAAGTCACTCATGGGCCTTGTGCCGATTCGCTCAGGCAGTATTGAATTTGATGGTAATACGATTGAGAAAGCTACTTCGTATGAGCGCGCGCGAGCAGGCATTGGCTTTGTGCCCCAAGGCCGTGAAATTTTTGCGCGTCTTACCGTAGAAGACAACCTGCGCATGGGTTTGGCCTACAAAAGCGCGAGTACACCAATTCCTGCTGAGTTGTTTGATTTGTTTCCGGTCTTGAAGCAAATGATCTCGCGGCGCGGTGGCGATCTCTCCGGCGGGCAGCAGCAGCAGTTAGCGATTGCCCGCGCCTTGGCTGCCAAGCCGAAGCTTCTGATTCTGGACGAGCCCACCGAAGGCATCCAGCCCAGCATCATCAAAGACATCGGCCGCGTGATCCGCATGCTGGCTGATCGGGGCGATATGGCGATTGTGCTGTGCGAGCAGTATTACGATTTCGCGCAGGAGCTGGCGGATGACTATTTGGTCATGCAACGCGGCGAAGTGATCGCACGCGGGCCGGGGAGCGAGATGGAATCCAAGGGAATTCGTCAACTCGTGGCGATTTGAGGGATGGTTGTTGGTTTGTGGACCGTTATTTATCACAATTGACAAGTTTCCTATAACTTTCGGCAGGAACTTGGGCTGCAAAAGGCCACTCAAAGGTGTATATTTCTGCTATCAGCGTGCCTCTATGGTGAGGCGTGCAGCAGTTTGCAGGTAAGCAACCGTCATGAACACCAAACTCAAAGTCGCAGGCTGGATCAGCATGGGGGCGCTCGCTGGCGCGCTCACCACTATTTCTGTGCAATCTGTCGCTCAGCGTGCGTTCTCTCCTTTGCCGCTGGAAGAATTGCAGCAATTGGCTGCTGTGTTTGGCATGATAAAAACCGATTATGTTGAGGCTGTCGACGAGAAAAAGCTCATCACTGAGGCGATCTCTGGCATGGTGACCAGCCTTGATCCTCACAGTCAATACTTTGACAAAAAGTCTTACAAAGAATTCCGCGAAGGCACGACGGGTAAATTCGTTGGTGTGGGCATTGAAATCGCTCAGGAAGATGGGCTTGTAAAGGTCGTATCGCCGATCGAAGGCTCTCCGGCTTTTCGCGCTGGCTTGAAGCCCAACGATTTAATCACCAAAATCGACGATACCGCCGTCAAAGGCCTGCCATTGAATGAAGCCGTCAAGCGCATGCGCGGCGAGCCCAACACCAAAGTCATCCTGACCATCTTTCGCCGTGAAGAAAATAACCGTACTTTTTCTGTGACGATCACGCGCGAAGAAATTCGCACGCAATCTGTGCGTAGCAAAAACATCGAGCCGGGCTATGCATGGCTGCGAGTCAGTCAATTCCAGGAGCGCACCACAGAGGATTTCACGCGCAAGCTTGAGGAAATTTATCGGGCTGATAGCAACCTCAAAGGCTTGGTGCTCGATCTGCGCAACGACCCAGGGGGTTTGCTCGATTCCGCTGTGGCAATTTCAGCGGCTTTCTTGCCTGAAAATGTGACCGTTGTTTCTACCAATGGCCAATTGGCTGAGAGCAAATTCGTCTACCGTGCCTCGCCCGAGTTTTACCGTCGCAGCGGTGCTGATCCGATCAAGCGCTTAAATGAGGCCACGCGCAACATCTACAAAACGCTTCCTGTCGTCGTGCTCGTGAATGAAGGTTCGGCTTCGGCCAGCGAGATCGTGGCTGGCGCACTGCAAGACCATGGCCGTGCCAAGATCATGGGCAGCCAGACCTTCGGCAAAGGCAGCGTGCAAGTGATTCGACCGCTCGGGCCAGACACGGGCTTGAAGCTTACCACCAGCCGCTACTACACGCCCAAAGGAAACTCCATCCAAGCCAAAGGCATCGTGCCCGACATCATGGTTGACGAAACTGCCGAAGGCAATTTGTTTGCTGCCTTGCGCACCCGCGAAGCGGATTTAACGAAGCACCTAGAGCAATCAAATGACCCCGCTTATCTTGCCAAACAAAAAGAGCTGGAGAAAGAGCGCGAAACCGCCCGCGAAGAAGCTCGCAAACGCTTGGAAGAATTCAACAAAAAGCCGGAAGGTGAGCGCCGCATGCCTGAGTTTGGCTCTGATAAAGATTTCCAACTCATGCAAGCCATCAATCAGCTCAAAGGCCGCGACGTGCTCATTAGCAAAACGCTCACAGCTCGTAAGGATACACCGAAAGAGCAGTGACAGCTCAGTGACTTTGATGTCAAACAAGCCCGGCTCGCCGGGCTTTTTGTTTGCTACCCGATTTGCGTATCATCCCAACATGACTGACGACCAACTCCTTCGCTACTCACGCCACATCCTGCTCAATGAAGTGGGCTTGGAGGGCCAAGAAAAAATACTCGCTGCCCATGCCTTGGTGATTGGTGCAGGCGGCTTGGGCTCACCCGTGGCTTTGTATCTAGGGACAGCCGGTGTCGGGCAGATCACAATTGTGGATAACGATGTGGTTGACATGACCAATCTGCAGCGCCAGATTGCACACAATCAAGCTAGAGTGGGCATGAATAAAGCGCTGAGCGCTCGCGAATCGATAGCAGCTATCAACCCAGAAGTGCGTGTGAATTGCATCAACGAGCGAGCCGACGAAGCACTGCTTGAGAAACTTGTTGCGCAAGCCGATATCGTGCTCGATTGCTGCGACAACTTCTCCACACGCCATGCCATCAACGCCGCTTGTGTCAAGCACCGCAAGCCTTTGGTCAGTGGCGCAGCCATCCGGTTCGATGGCCAAATCAGCGTGTTTGATTTACGTGAGCCTAGCGTCACACGCACGAGCCCATGTTATGCCTGCGTATTTCCGCCCGAGGCCACGTTCGAAGAAGTGCGCTGCGCCACGATGGGTGTTTTCGCACCATTGGTCGGTATCATTGGTAGCATGCAGGCGGCAGAAGCCCTAAAAATGCTCTGCGGCGTTGGTTCATCGCTAGGAGGGCGTTTGTTGATGCTAGATGGCCGGGACATGGAATGGTCCAGCATTGCCATTCAACGCCATACAGATTGCCTTGTTTGCAGTTCTGCTCCTACTTAAGTTGGATTGCTGAAGGTTGCGTACTTTTATCGCCATCGGAGCCTCGCAAAATGCCACGGCCGTTGCTTGGTGTAGGTGAAATGCTTAAAATGTATTCTGGTTCATTTTTTTTTCGGGTCTGTTTTTAATGGTTGAATCTTTGGGGTGATGCGTTGATGGATGAACCAAGTGGCTTTCCCTCTGTGTTGAACAGTAGCTTTGTGGCGGCCATTGACCTGTCCAAAGCGATGATCCAGAATTTGGTCAGCCGCGCACAACAGTCCTTGCATGATCAGATTATCAAGAGCCAAGAGATTTCTTTGCGAAACTCTGCTGATGATGCGCTACGCTTACTCGAAAAAACGCGCGTGGTCTGGTTTGAAGAGTTTCCAGCAGCAGTCGAGCAAGCGTTACATAGCCACAAGATTGATGCCACCGTATCCATCTCCAAAGAGCCCAAACGCTTTGACTCTCCATTGAGCTTGGACGCTCTGGAGTTGATGGATGATTCACAAGTCCAGGTTCGCGTTCAATCGGCGAGGATGCAACAGTCCACCCTGATGGTTTGCGAGCGCGAGCTGGCGGATTTAGATGCCCTAGTCAGCGCCCTTCTGGGCTTGCCCAACGTCGCCCCTTTGCAAAATCCGTTCAGACCGCAAACCTTCATTGGCGCGCTGAACACCGTGCTGGAACAAACATTGGCCAGTGCATCGGTCCGAACGCTCTGGTCAACGCATCTTGGCGCAGGGCTAGGGCAGGAACTCAAGCTGATATACCGGCATTTGAACACCGACCTCAATACCAAAGGAATCGTCGCCGCAACTTACCGTGTGATGCCTATGGCGACCGCATCCAAAGCGTTGCGTTCTCCCATTCGGAACGCGTCCAACTCACTGCCGCAATTGGCAGTTGGTGCACAATTGTCAAACGACGACATGCGAGTCACCCTCGAGCAGTTGCGCGGTATTTTGCTCGCCAGGGCACCAAACCTTCACCAACAAATACTGATGAAGTCGCCTGAAATGAGTGAGATTGGCGAGTTGCTTCATGGAATAGAGGAAATCAAAGA
>JANMDE010000096.1:0-12638 GCA_031376105.1 Variovorax sp.
GCTGTAAACCGTGCCCCAGATGGGCGCGGTGGCGTTGTAGCGCGGCCAGATGCTCTGGTTGGTGAAGCCAATTTTGTAGCCGCGTGGCTGCTCGCTGCGCTCGATTCTGAGCTTGCGCACAGCGAGTGCGGCTTGGTAGGCAGAATCGATGCCGAAAGCTGTGGCGCTGGGCCAGAGCAGGGCGCTGTCGTAATACGAAAGGAGGCTTTGGGGTGTCATGCGCTGATTGTGAGGGTGCTTGTGTTTGAAATCCCCAGCGCTGCCGATGAAATAAATTCAAGGCGCTGGCCTAGGCTGCGCATCAGTGCTTACAAACAGGCTTCAAACCACAACCGTGCTACCCGGATTGAGCAGGCCTTGCGGGTCGAGCGCCTTTTTCACAGCGCGCATCATGTCTAGCGCGACAGAAGATTTGTAGTGCGGCAATTCATCGCGCTTCAAACCGCCCACACCATGCTCAGCGCTGATGCTGCCGCCATGCGCTTTCACGCTTTGGTAAACGATATGGTTGATCTCAGCTTCGCGCTCTAGCAGAAAAGCTTGTATATCTGCGCCCTCGGGGCATTGCACGTTGTAATGCAAATTGCCATCGCCCAGATGCCCAAAATTCACGAGGCGCACGCCTTCAATGGCGGCTCGAAGCAGCGTATCTGTGGTGTCGCAAAACTCAGGAATGCGCGAGACCGGCAGAGAAATATCGTGTTTGATATTCAGCCCTTCCTGTGCCTGCGCCAGCGGAATGCTCTCGCGGATATGCCAAAGTGCTTTGGCCTGCGCGATGTTTTCTGCGATCACGGCATCTAAGATGATGCTGCCTTCCAAAGCCTGCTCCATCAGCGCTTCAAGCTGCGCACGGGCATGGGCTTCATTCTCCGCATCTGACAATTCAAGCACCACGGAGTAGGGCAAATCATGCGAGGCGCCGGGCCAGAGTGGCATTTTTTGCTGCGGAAAATGCTTGGCCACCAGCGAGAGCGCAAACTGCCCCATCACCTCAAAACCCGTCAAGCTGCTGGCGAGCTTCTTTTGCGCCAAGCCAAGGAAGCTGTTGGCAACTTGCAGCGAGGGCAGCGCCGCCCAAGCAGTCAGGCTGGCAGCGGGCAGGGGCACCAGCTTCATGGTGGCGGCAGTGATGATGCCTAAAGTGCCTTCGCTGCCAATCATCAAATGCCGCAGGTCATAGCCGGTGTTGTCTTTGCGCAGGCCGGTGAGCCCGTTCCAAATCTCGCCTTGCGCTGTGACGACTTCTAGCCCGAGGCAAAGATCGCGCGTATTGCCATAGCGCAGCACCTGCGTGCCGCCTGCGTTGGTGCCAAGATTGCCGCCAATGGTGCAGCTGCCCTCAGCAGCCAAGCTCAAGGGGAAGAGAAAGCCTGCATCGAGCGCAGCAGTTTGCGCATTTTGCAAAATGCAGCCTGCTTCTAAGGTGAAGGTGAGGTTGTCTGCGTCGATGCTGCGAATACGATTCATTCGCTGCAAACTAAGCACGATCTGCGTGCCGGAATCATCGGGCGTGGAGCCCATCACCAGGCCCGTGTTGCCCCCCTGCGGCACAATGCTAATGGTTTCGCCCCGAGCACGCGCCGCCGCGCAAGCCTTCACCACCGCTTGCACCTCCAGCGTGTTACCCGGTCGCACCACGCAAAGCGCTTTGCCCCGCGAGCGGCCTCGCCAAACGGTCTCATACATCTTTAAATCTTCGGTTAAAACGAAGGATGCGCCGATGAGTTGTTGGAGTTCAGAAATCAAGGTGTGCATGCTGCGATGGTAGCGTTCAAATCTCAGCGCTCCAGCGCTCATTCCAAGTGGGCGCACCTGATTTCGCGTCGTCTAATGAGCGCCGATCCCGCTTGGTCGGCCTGCCTTGAGAGATGGAGGAGGCGGGCTCGTGCGTGAAGCGGCGAGTCTCTTGCGCTTTCTCTCGCGCAGCCATGCTCTGCGCTGTCTCGGAATACAAAGCCTGAGCCAGCGGCGCAGAGCCGCGCTGCTCGCTCACTTGCAATACCTCCAGTGTGGTGACCAGTCCTGTGCGCAGCAGTTCTACTGTGTCTCCTGCCTTCACGTCACGTGAAGCCTTAGCCACTTGCCCATTGATCTTGATGCGGCCTTTGCCGATCTCTTCAGCGGCCAAGCTACGCGTTTTGTAAAAACGAATCGCCCAGAGGTATTTGTCGATGCGGGTTTTCTCTACAATCTTCAGTTCCATCCACACATCATAAAGCGATTCATGAAGGCAGTTTTATTAGGATCAAATGGCCTGCTAGGCGGCGCGATTGCTGTGCAACGCGCTCATGAATTCATAGCGCCTCGCCATGCCGAGCTGGATTTGCTGGATTTTGTCGCCGTGCGCGATTGGATTGCCTTGCAAGCGCCCGATGTGGTGATCAACTGCACGGCTTACAGTCAAGTCGATCTCGCTGAAGATGAGCCTGAAAAGGCGGATGCGCTGAATCACCTCGCTGTAAAAAATCTCGCGGTGGCCTGCGATGCCGTCAAGGCCAGCCTCGTGCATTTCTCTACAGACTTCGTGTTCGATGGCATGAAAGGTGCGGCATATGTGGAAACCGATGCACCGAATCCGCTGGGCGTTTACGGTGCAAGCAAGCTCGCAGGCGAGCAAGCAGTCTTGAGCAGCAGCGGCGCGCATTTCGCCCTCCGCGTGAGCTGGCTCTACGGCGCAGCAGGCAAAAACTTTTTCAGTGGTGTGCGCAACTGGCTTCAGGAAGAACGCCATCTGCCCATCGTGAGCGACCAAACCTCCACGCCCAATGATGTGACGAATCTCGCTCGCGTATTCAATGCTTGGTTATCGCTCGCCAAAAACCATCCAGCAGGCAGCCAGGCCTTCTTCCAGCATCACAAAGGCCTCTATCATTTCAGCGCCCCAGAGGTGATGAGTCGCTACGAATTCGCGCAGCGGGTGGCTGAGGATTTGAGGTCCAAAGGCATTGCAGTCAAAGCCACCATGGAGCCCGTGCCCGCCAGCCGCTTCCCCATGAAAGCCAAGCGGCCTGCTCATAGCGGTTTGGATTCAAGCAAGTTTCAGATGCAATTTGGCATCAAGTTTTGAGCCACTTTGCTAGGGCGGCGAGCGTCTCTTCCGGTGCCTCCGTCATCATCTGATGTCCACCGGGCACTTTGGCCACTTTCGCATTCGGTAACTTGTCGATCAAGTCTTGCGCGGCTTTGGGTGTGGTCATTTGATCCGAGACACCTACTATAAAAAGAATAGCGCACTCTGTATATTCTATATGGGCGAGTAAGCGATTTGTTGCTAAAAACGCGCCTTCATAGCTGTCGCAAGCCTTAAAGCCAATGTGAAACACGTTTTCATGCGGATTGCTCGCCAACACTCGGCGCATGAGCGCCCGTGAGCCACCATACAGCCACGTGCCGGGGCCAAGCGCTGAAGGCGGTGGGGCGAGCATGCTGTGGCTGAAGGTGTTGACCATCTCGATCGCCTTCATGGGCTGATTGAGCGAAGCATCGAGCAAAGCTGGCGAGACCTTCATCGGGAAAGCCGTACCCACCAATGCCAAATGCGTGATGCGCAGGCCATGCTCTGGTGCGATGCTGGCTGCATGTAGCGCAATCAAGCTGCCCCAGCTGTGGCCTATCAGCGCAGCTTCCTTCAGGCCTGCTGCTTTAAGCAAAGCCAGAATAACATCCGCCGCTGCTTCGACGGACTGCGGGCAATGCCCCTCACTCTTGCCATGGCCAGGCAAATCAATCGCCAGCACGTTATACCCATGATGTGCAAAATAGCGCGTCTGCAAGATCCATACGCTGTGATCATTGAGCACGCCGTGAATGAACACCAGTGTGGGTTTGGCCGCATCGAAGGCTTTGCCGCCGGTGTAGGCGTAGACTTTTTTGTCATTGACGGTGATGTACATGCGTAACCTCAGATATCTGGAATCAATCGTTTGCCCAGGCTGACAACTTCATCGTGACCATAGCCTAAGCTTTTGTAGAAAGCAATGACGGCGGAGTTGCTGCTGCGGATTTGCAAATTAATCTTGGGGCAACCGCGCGCTTGCAAGGCTTGTTCGCCCCATTGCATGAGCGCGCTGGCATGGCCGCGCCTCTGACGCGCGGGGGAGACGGCGAGGTAATTCACCCAGCCGCGATGGCCTTCATAGCCAAACACGGCGCTGGCAATCAGCTTGCCATCTTCGATGCCGACGACGAACAAATCTGCGCCGACTTGCAGTTTGCGGGCAATGTCTTTGTGCGGGTCGTTCCATGCGCGCGTGAGATCACACGCTTGCCAGAGGGCGATGACGGCGGCTTCGTCTGCGGGTTCAAAAGCACGAATTTGCATCAAGCGGCTTTCTCAGCGGCTTTGAGCGCTCGCTTCAAATCGTCAATCAAATCATCGGCATCTTCCAAGCCAATCGACAAGCGGATCGTGCCGGGGCCGATGCCTCCCGCTTGGAGGGCTTCGTCGGTCATGCGGAAATGGGTGGTGCTGGCGGGGTGGATGACGAGGCTGCGGCAATCGCCTACGTTGGCCAAGTGTGAAAACACTTTGAGCGTTTCAATGAACTTTTTGCCTTGCTCGCGGGAGCCTTTCATGTCGAAACTGAACACGCTGCCTGCGCCGCGCGGCAGGAGCTTTTGCGCGAGTGCATAGCTGGGGTGCGATTCGAGCATCGGGTGGCCGACTCTAGAGACGAACGGGTGGCTGGCTAGGAACTCAACGATTTTTGTTGTGTTGCGGGCATGCTGCGCCATGCGTAGCGGCAAGGTTTCGATGCCTTGCAAAATCAGCCATGCGGTATGCGGACTCATGCAAGCGCCGAAATCGCGCAGACCTTCTCGGCGAGCGCGCAAGAGGAATGCGCCCACGGTGGATTCTTCGGTAAACACCATGTTATGAAAGCCTTCATAGGCTTCGCTGAGCTCGGGAAATTTGCCGGATTTCTCCCAGTCAAAACTGCCGCCGTCCACCACCACGCCGCCGATCACCGTGCCATGGCCAGAGAGGAATTTGGTGGCGGAGTGGTAGACGATGTCTGCACCATGCTCGAAGGGCTTGATGAGCCAAGGCGAGGTGAGTGTGCTGTCAATGAGCAGCGGTAGACTGGCTTCATGCGCAATCTGAGCCACTGTGGGAATGTCGAGCACATCCATGCCGGGGTTACCGACGGTTTCGCCGAAGAGCAGCTTGGTATTCGGGCGGATCGCAGCGCGCCAGCCATCGATGTCGCCAGGCTTCACAAAGGTGGTGTCGATGCCGAAGCGGCGCATCGTGTAATGCAGCAAATTTTGGCTGCCGCCATACAAAGCGGTGGAGGCGACGATGTGGGAGCCTGCGCCCATGATCGTGGCAATCGACAAATGCAGCGCGGCTTGGCCAGAGGCGGTGGCAATCGCGCCGATGCCGCCTTCCAGCGCACTCACACGCTGCTCAAGGACGGCGTTGGTGGGGTTGCTGATGCGGCTATACACATGGCCTGCTCGCTCCAGATTGAAGAGCGATGCGGCATGCTCGCTCGACTCAAAAACGAAGCTGGTGGTCAGATGAATCGGCACGGCGCGCGCGCCAGTGGTGGGGTCGGGCGATGCGCCTGCGTGCAAAGCAAGGGTATCAAAACCGGGATCAGAGTAGCCGGGCATGGGTTTTTCCTATGAAAACAGTGGCTGGTTCAAAGCAGTATTGTGGGCTATATTTAAGCCTTGCTTGAGGAGAGTGAACCATGAAAGTCAGTGATATTTTGCGCGTGAAGGGCGGCACGCTTTACACCACCACGCCAGAAGACAGCCTGCAAAGCGCGATGAACCTGATGGCCGAAAAAGACATTGGTTCACTGGTGGTGATGAGCCATGGCTTGGTGGTGGGCATGCTCACCTTCCGCGAAGTGATTTTGGCCGTCAACAAAAATGGTGGCTCCGTCGGTTCAAGTAGCGTTTACCGTGCCATGGACGACGGCCCCTTGATGTGCACCCCCGCCACCGAGCTGGATGAGGTGCGACGCATGATGCTCGGGCGGCATGCGCGCTATATGCCCGTGATCGACAACCGCATGCTGATGGGCGTGATCAGCTTCTATGACGTGGCTAAAGCCGTGGTGGACGCACAAAATTTTGAAAACAAGATGCTTAAGGCCTACATCCGCGATTGGCCTGAGGATGCTTCGTCTACTGGCTGAACCGGATCGTGCGTGGCTTTTACGCCGCGTTGCCTCCAAAACTCCCATGTCCAAGAAATCTCATATTTCTGAAACCCCGGCCACTGCGCTTCTCAAAGCTAACAACATTGATTTCACCGAACATCCTTACGAGTATTTGGAGCACGGCGGTGCGAATCATAGCGCTGAAGTGCTGGGCCAAGATCCGTTTATCGTGGTGAAAACGCTGATCATGCAGGACGAGGTGGCTAAGCCTTTGGTGGTCTTGATGCATGGCAATCGCAAAGTGAGTACAAAGAATTTAGCGCGGCAAATAGGCCGCAAATCAGTAGAGCCTTGCAAACCCGAGGTGGCCAACCGCCATTCAGGCTATTTGGTGGGTGGCACATCGCCTTTTGGCGCCAAACGCGAGATGCCGGTGTACATTGAGGAAAGTATCCTGAGCCTGCCACGAATTTTTATCAATGGCGGGCGGCGCGGCTATTTGATCAATATCGATCCGCAGGTATGCCTGACATTGCTGGACGCTCAGCCTGTGAACTGCGCCTTGGAAGCCTAATCTCCGATTTTGCGCGACGATTGCGCACTAGGGCTTGCCGAGCGCGGCGCCACAGACACCGGGGTCGAAGCCAACTTCGGATTGCGCTTCCAAGCGGGGCTGATCATTCGCATGCCGCGCACGCGTTTGACGGCCACCACGCAATAGGCTGCGCCCAAAATCGGCCAATATTTCTCGCCCAATGTGTTCATCCAATTCATCCGCGAGAGCCAGGCTTCGGAGCGCACGGCAGGCTGCCAGAGCCCAAAGTTGCTCGATTCCACCTCAAAGCTGAGCAAGCGAAGCCAGTCACGCAGCCGCCAATAGCCTAGAAATTCGCCTGCTTCGGGTAAATACAGCTTGCCCATTCCAAAGCGACGGTAAAAATGCTCGCGCTGCTGCTTCCAGCCCCATAGGCTGGTTGGATTGAAGCCGCAAATCACCAAGCGCCCCTCCGGCACGAGCACACGCGCGGCCTCGCGTAGGCTGGCATGTGGATCGCGGCTCAGCTCCAGCGAATGCGGCATCACCACCAGATCAAGAGAAGCCTCGGCAAAGGGCAAAGCCTCCAAATCTGTCATGAGCTGAACTTTGTCGCTGCCCGTATGATCTGCTATCCACTGATGCGGCATGCGGTTGTTTTGCAGCGAAGCGATTTGGGGTGTGCCCAACTGCAGGGCATGGTAGCCAAACACATCAGCTACGGCGGCATCGAGCTGCGTTTGTTCCCAGCGCAGCAGCGCTTGGCCAGGCGCAGTTTGGAGCCAGTCTTGCAAATTTATAATCTCTTCACTCATGACATTGCCCACGTTAACCGCATTAGCCGCCTTTACCGATAACTACATCTGGATGTTGCACGATGCAAGCCGCGCCGTGGTGGTGGACCCTGGCGATGCCAATGTGGTGTTGCAAGCATTGCAAGCACATTCTCTCAACTTGAGCGCGATTCTACTGACGCACCACCATGCTGACCACACCGGCGGTGTGGATGAGCTGCGCGCGGCCACGGGCTGCCAAGTGATCGGGCCAGCTTTTGAGACCATGCCTGAACCTGTGCAGCGCGTCTCGGGTGGCGATAAGGTGCAGGCTTTGGGCTATGAATTCATTGTGATGGATGTGCCCGGCCACACGGCAGGGCATATTGCTTACTTCTGCGAGGCGTTTGAAGGCAAACCGCTGCTGTTTTGCGGCGACACGCTGTTTTCTGGTGGCTGTGGGCGGCTTTTTGAGGGCTCACCCGCGCAAATGCTCGCGTCACTCGACAGCTTGGCCGCACTGCCTGGCAACACCCGCGTCTGCTGCACACATGAATACACGCTGAGTAATTTGCGCTTTGCGCGAGCCGCAGAGCCGAACAATGACACATTGGCGCGCTACGAGGCAAGCTGTATTCAACTGCGCGAGCAAGGCCTGCCCACGCTGCCGTCTAGCATCGCTCTAGAGCAACAAATCAACCCATTTTTGCGCAGCCGTGAACCCGCGCTCCAAAAAGCCGCTTTGAGCTACAACCCCGCAGCGCGCAGCGAAGTCGAACACTTTGCCGCGCTGCGCGAATGGAAAAACAACTTTCGATGAAATTCCCTCTTTATTTTGCACTCGCCGCGCTGGCTGCTCTCTTTGGCTGCGCCACCCCCCAAGCGCCGCAATCTGCCGGCTCAGCGCCCCTCATCAGCCCAGCGTCCTCCGCTCCCGCTGCTTCAGTTGCAGCCGCGCCCATCATGTCGTCGTCCAAGCCGGACGCACCAGCGCTTGCCACGCCCAGCGCGCCCATGCAAGCGGGCAGCGTGAGCTCACGCCCCGTGGCTGCGCTCTTGCCACCCGCAGATATTTGGGAGCGCATTCGCCGTGGCTTTGGCATGCCTGATCTGCAAAACGACATCGTGCGCTCGCAAGAGCAGTGGTATGGCCAGCGGCCCGACTACATCACACGCATGACCGAGCGCTCCAGCAAATACATGTTTCATATCGTGGAAGAGCTGGAGCGGCGCGGCATGCCTTCTGAGCTGGCTTTGCTGCCTTTCATTGAATCGGCATTCAATCCACAAGCGGTGTCGAGCGCCAAAGCCGCAGGCATGTGGCAGTTCATTCCCAGCACCGGAAAGCATTTTGATTTGAAGCAAAACGCCTTTCGCGACGACCGCCGCGACGTGCTGCAATCGACCCGCGCAGCACTGGATTATTTGCAAAAGCTTTACGGCATGTTTGGCGACTGGCATTTGGCGCTGGCCGCATATAACTGGGGTGAGGGCTCGGTGGGTCGGGCCATCAGGAAAAACCAAGCCGCAGGTCTGGGTGTGGCTTATACCGATCTCAACATGCCCGCCGAGACGCGCAACTACGTGCCCAAGCTGCAAGCTGTGAAAAATATCGTGGCCGATCCTGCGCGCTTCTCAGCCCGCTTGCCTGGGATTGCCAATCACCCGTATTTTCAAAGCGTGACGATCTCGCGTGACATCGATGTGAGCCTTGCCGCCAAGTTGGCTGATGTGCGCGTAGAAGATTTCAAATCGCTCAACCCATCCGCCAACAAGCCGCTGATCATGGCCGCCGGCACACCGCAAATCCTGCTGCCTTGGGATAACGCTGAAGTGTTTACCCGCAACCTGTCTGCGCACCCTGGCCAGCTGGCCAGCTGGACGGTGTGGAGCGCCCCCACCACGCTCAAGCCGATTGATGCAGCCAAGCGCGTGGGCATGAGCGAAGCCGAGTTTCGCAGCGTCAACAATATTCCCAGCGGTATGCTCATCAAGCCAGGCTCCACGCTGCTGATTCCGCGCGGCGCGAAGGTGGAGCAAGACGTCTCAAGCCAGGTGGCCGACAACGGCCAGATGAATCTGGCGCCGGATATTGTGTTGCGCAAAACAGCGGTGAAAGCCCGCAGGGGCGATACGGTGGCGGCGCTGGCGCGGCGCTACAAACTGCCCGCAGCGCAGGTGGCGCAATGGAACGGCACGAGCGCGGGCGCTGCACTCAAAGCGGGGCAAAGCATGGTGGTGTATTTGCCAACGCGCGCCGTGGCGAAGGGCAAAGGCGGCACGCGCGTGGCGGCGAAATCGGGCGCGCGTGGAAAAGTGGCGGCGCGCTCAACGGGCAAGTCGGTTCGAGTGGCGAAGCGCTGATGGGCATTCCCCAAGGTTTTATTCAAGAGCTCGTTGCCCGCGCCGATGTGGTTGACGTGGTGGGGCGGCATGTGCAGCTCAAAAAGGGCGGCGCGAATTTCATGGGGCTGTGCCCCTTTCATGGCGAGAAATCCCCCTCGTTTTCTGTGAGCCCCACTAAGCAGTTTTATCACTGCTTTGGCTGCGGTAAAAATGGCAATGTGATCAGCTTCATGATGGATTTTTCCGGCATGAGCTTCATCGAAGCGGTGAAAGATTTGGCGCAGAGCATGGGTATGCCTGTGCCCGAAGATGAGCGCAGCCCGCAGGAGCGCGCGCGGGATGCGCAGGTGCGCACGCGCCAGGCCAGCATCACTGAGCTGCTGGAGAAAGCCTCTGAGGGCTATCGCAAGCAGCTCAAGGCCTCTGAGCGCGGCGTGAATTATCTGAAGGGGCGCGGCCTCTCGGGCGAGATTGCGCTGAAATACGGCTTGGGCTATGCGCCTGAGGGCTATCGTTTCTTAGCTGGCGTGTTTCCGGATTACGACGATCCGCTGCTTGTGGAAAGCGGTATGGTGATTGAGCGTGCGCAAGATGATGACAACCCAGAATCGGAAAAACGCAAATACGACCGCTTTCGTGATCGCGTGATGTTCCCGATTCGCAATGTGAAGGGCGAGACGATTGGCTTTGGCGGCCGCGTGCTGGATAAAGGCGAGCCAAAGTATTTGAATTCGCCAGAGACGCCGGTGTTTAGCAAGGGCCGCGAGCTGTATGGCTTGTTTGAAGCACGTGAAAGCTTGGCTAAGGCAGGCTACGTGCTC
Organism: Variovorax sp.; assembly: GCA_031376105.1. Lineage (GTDB taxonomy): Bacteria > Pseudomonadota > Gammaproteobacteria > Burkholderiales > Burkholderiaceae_C > JANMDU01. The sequence goes on from JANMDE010000096.1 coordinate 10,595, forward strand.
GTCACCGAAGGCTATATGGATGTGGTGGCGCTGGCGCAGCTGGGCTTTCCCAATGCGGTGGCCACGCTGGGCACGGCCTGCACGCCTGATCATGTGCAGAAGCTGTTTCGCTTTACTGACAGCGTGGTGTTTAGCTTTGATGGCGACGGTGCAGGGCAGCGCGCGGCGCGCAAGGCGCTGGATATTGCGATTCCGTTTGCCAGCGACACGCGCACCGTGCGCTTCCTCACGCTCCCCAAAGAGCACGATCCTGACAGCTACATCCGCGAGCATGGCACGGAAGCCTTTCTTCGGTTCGTGAGCAGCGCCAAGCCGTTGTCTGTGGCGTTGATAGAGGCGGCGCGTGAAGGCCTTGATGTCGATACCGCTGAAGGCCGCGCTCATCTTGCGGCAAATGCCAAGCCGATGTGGTCAGCATTGCCTGAAGGGGCACTCAAGAAGCAACTGCTGCGCGAGCTGGCTGATTTGATCGGCCTGGACGAACGCGAAGTGGCCGCGATGTGGAAGCCCGCGCCTGCACCTTACCGAAAAACCGAAGGCGTAGGTCGCTATCAAAAAAATAGCGAACATCGCAATGAATATAAGGGAGAAGGCCGTTTTTCTTCTGATAATTTCACACGAAAGAGCTTTGGCGGCCAAGCCAGTAGCCGCATCCCCGGCAGCAGCATCGGCCGATTTGCCCCTCCCTCTAGAGCAGACCGCGCCTTGCAAATCGCCTTGCTCGATGCAAAAGCCTGGGAGCAGCTTTCCAGCAGCGACCATCACATGCTCTGCGAGCTTCCTGCGCCCCACGGCGCTGCTTTCGCATGGCTTGACGCGCAATCCCAAGAACACGGCCCGCAAAGCTGGGCAGCCCTGTCGATTGGCCTGCAAGGCCATGCCCAAGAAGCCTTCATGCGCAAGCAATTCGCCGCCGTGCCGGAGACCATTGAAAACGATCCGCAAGAGTTGGTTGGTATCTTGAAGGAGATGCGGCGTAAGGCGGCGTCAGAGCGCAAAGACGAGTTACTCAAGCGCGCTGGCAGCGATCCGGCTGCTTATGAGGAATACAAAGCGCTGCTTGCGCAAGAGGCTGCTGAGAAGTAGCCTCTCTTTGGTTGCCGTTTGGTGCTAATAGTGTGTGCACAAAGTTTGTCGTGGATCACATGATCTGCACGTTTTGCTCCGTGTCCCCCTGCGGCGATGGGATTTATTCTTCTCCGGTAAGCCGGTTTCTCCGCCTCCTCCTTGACCTACGCAAAACGCACAGATCATGTGATCTTTGAGGCAGAGTTGACGCTCGCAGAAAATGCAAAAAAGCAGTTCGAGTTTACGAAGTCTGTTTTTCTATCCGCATTCACATCGAAATTCGCAGCCATCGACATGGTGCATCCACCGCAGCGAGGTCAAGGAGGAGCCGCAGGCGGGGGACACGAGCGAAGGTGGGTGCGCCGTGGCGATGGCGGGTGCAGCGACTACCTGAGAAAACTAAGCAGATAACAAAAAACCGCCCGAAGGCGGTTTGTAGCGAAAGACATGCGCCGTCAATTACTTGACGTGCTTGCCGATCAGGCCGGCCATCTCGAACATCGAGACTTGGGCTTTGCCAAAGACTTCTTTGAGCTTGGCATCTGCATTGACCATGCGCTTGTTCAGCTTGTCTTGCAGATTGTTTTTCTTGATGTACACCCACAGCTTGGAGACGATCTCGGTGCGAGGAATTGGGTTGGAGCCCACCACTGCTGCCAAGGCGGGGCTGAGTGTCAAGGCTTTCATGAAAGCGGCGTTAGGTGTGCGCTTCTTTGCAGGAGCAGCTTTTTTCGCAGCTACCTTCTTAGCAGGAGCAGCTTTCTTCGCTGGAGCAGCCTTCTTCGCAGGCGCTGCTTTTTTGGCAGGAGCCTTCTTCGCTGGTGCAGCTTTTTTAGCCGGAGCAGCTTTCTTGGCCGGAGCGGCCTTCTTCGCGGGAGCTTTTTTCGCAGCGACTTTTTTCGCTGGCGCTTTCTTTGCAGTTGCCATGATTGATGATCCTTATAGAGTTAATTAACTTGTCTTTGGATGACTACCT